>NZ_NASN01000030.1:0-27727 GCF_002142015.1 Gilliamella sp. A7 | reverse complement strand
ACACAAGACCGTTCTATTCTTTTGAGATGAAAAAAATTATATTTTGTGCATTTACTAATTCGACCAATTTAATGGGGTTTAATAAAAGTAATGTGAAATCATATAATATTTCAATTCCCTATTATAATAACGATTCACACATTACCAATCAAATGAATAAAATATACGATTATATGAATATTCAAAATTATGATAAAAGCTATAACTTATATATTGCAGAAGATAATAAAAAATATATTAATGAATTTATAAAAAAATATAATATAGCTGAATTTGTAATTATTAATCCTTTTGGTGGAGCAAAAAAACGAGAATTATCTCAATGGCAAATGGAGTATTTAGTTGATCTATTAAAAAAAATAAAGCCAGATCATGTGATTATCTTTATTGGCGAACAAAATAAACTTAAAAATATTGATCCTAATTTAGGACTAATATTTCAATCAAACTCCATTTTAGATGTTATTGCTCTAATAAAAGAAGCGTCATATGTTGTAACGGTTGATACTTCCATTGTTCACATATCGGCAACATTTGATTTGCCATGTTTAACAATTTATTCCGAATCCATATCGTCTGAAAAAACTGATGATATTAATTTAACTATGCGGAAAAAATGGAAGGAATACTATCGTAATATATGCAATAATTTAGTTGATAAATCCTACTTAAAAAAGAACAATTTATTGGTTGAATTGCCATATTGTTATGATCGATTATGGGCTCCTAATAATCCAAATGCCAAACAAATTGTTTTTTACAAATCTTTTTTAAGAAAAGTTGATAATGAAGAATTTAGTCAAAGGATATTATCTTGTATGGAATAACAATACTATGAAATTGTATTTATAATAAATAATTAAAAATTTAACTCATAAACAAATTTAAAAAATGCATTACCTAAATGTAAAAAATAGTTTTTAACTATTAAATAACTTCTATTTTTTAAGCATTCATAGTTATACTATTTATTATTATTCTCGTAATTTATTATCTAATTTCATGCCAATTTTATGAGGATGTTATATTTTACTAACGTTAATTATTTCTTTAATAAATTTTTAAAGTATATAGGGCTTATTTTTTAATTAAGTGTATTTTAAGTGATTGATGATTTTGCAGAAGATAGTTTATTTGCGACAGTTATTGATGTCTTTGTTGCAAAATTGCCACAAAGACGGATGGCAAACAAAGTTATTAATGCAATACAAGCACGACAATCAAGGTTGGTTGAAGTGGAAACTGGTACAGGTAAAACCTTTGCATTCTTGGTTTCTGCATTGCGAAGTGATAAGTGCAATGATTAATAATAGTAGTAGTAAAGTTTACAAATTTGCCGATCAGGATGTTCTGAATATATTAATGCAAGGTAAAACTCAGTTTCTACCGAAAATATTTAATCAACTTACATCACTTACTGTTGGTGGAAAAGAAGATAGCATTTTAAGTGATAATACTGTTATTATTCATTATGTGACAGGGAATAATCCATGGTATCAATTATATCTAACACCTTTTTATGGATGTTATATCTCTGTTTCGTCATTGGCTAAGAAAAAATTATTATTAGTTAACAAAAATGCGCCTTCAACTACAAGGCGTTATGAAAAAGTTTTAGCCAGTCAAAAAAGATATTTTTTGGCTTGTAAATATTATTTGCTTTATCTCAAGTATAAAGTGTTTAAAAAACGATAAGGGTAAAGTTGTGATTCAAGTAGATGAATTTATTAATAAAAGAAATGAGTTTTTGTCATGTGATTTTGATAATAACCAATCTATTTTACATATTTTATTATGTTTTGATGATAATTATGCATTGCCTGCTGGTGTGAATATTTTTTCTGTTTTTGAGAATAATCCTTTACAGCAGATCCATTTTCATTTATTTACGCACAATCTTTCTGATGAAAATAGACGTAAATTCAAAGAAATCAAACTTGATAATATATCTATTACTGAATATGTTGTTAATGATGAGTTTGAAGTTGATGAACAAAATACGGAACAATTTCCGCTTTCAGCTTGTGTTCGCTTAATAGCGCCAATAATATTAAAAAATACTACAGATAAATTACTTTATATTGATAGTGATACATTATGTATTAACAGATTAACAGATATTAATAATATTGATTTAAATGGTATTATCGTTGCAGCTATTGCAGATGTTCCATATATGCAACAAAGGCAATGTGCGAAATATAATGTGGTCCATGGCACTTATTTTAACTCTGGTGTTATGTTAATTAACATTTCACTTTGGTGTGAAAATAAAATTACAGACAAATCATTAAAACTATTAAATAACGGTGAAAAATATCAATTTCCTGATCAAGATGTTTTAAATATTAGTGTTGGCCAAAAAAGGCTAATCTTGCCCTCAAAATTTAATAATTTATTACCATTATCAATTGATGGTAATGAAGATGCAAATGTTCCTAATGATACTTTATTTATTCATTACATTACTAAAAATAAGCCTTGGCACCAACCTTATCGTTCCAAATTATTCGACTCTTACTTAGAAAAATCACCATGGCGAAATGATGATTTGCCATTGTATAGTTCAAGAAAAACTTCTTCAATTCGTGCTTATGCAAAATTAATGTTTAAGCAAAAGAAATATCTATCAGGAATAAAACATTATATTATTTATTTGAAAACTAAATTTAAAAAATAATATTAGGTTAATAATTTTGTTGATTTCAAGTTTATTTAGTTAATAGATTAGAGAAATTTTAACCTATTTCTAACTAATCCTTTTATTTATAGTTGAAGTTCATGTGTATATTTTTGACTTGGTTATTGATATAGTATACCTCATTGTCTTGATGGTTAATTATCCAATTTTATGACTATTGTTTCATACCTATTTTAAGAGGACGTTATATTTTACTAACGTTAATTATTTCTTTAACAAATTTTCTAGAATATATAAATAGGGCTTATCTTTTGATTAGGTGTATTTTAAGTGATTGATGATTTTGCAGAAAATGGTTTACTTGCGACAGCTATTGATGGTTTTGTTGCAAGAACCCCACAAAGACAGATGGCAAACAAAGTCACTAAAGCAATACAAGCACAACAATCACTGGTAGTTGAAGCCGGAACAGGTACAGGTAAAACCTTCGCTTATTTAGTTCCTGCATTACGAAGTGAAAAGAAAGTCATCATTTCAACTGGCTCAAAAAATTTGCAAGAACAGTTGTATAGTAAAGATTTGCCGATTATCAAAAAAGCTTTGGACTATACTGGTAAAATTTCACTTCTTAAAGGTCGAGCCAACTATCTCTGTTTAGAACGCATGTATCATCAATATGCAGCTGCCGGTGATTTAGATAAGAATTTACGTACAGACCTTGTCCGCGTCAAAAATTGGTCAATTAAAACCAAAGACGGTGATATTAGTAAATGTACAACGGTAACCGAAGATAACCCAATTTGGCCAATTTTAACTAGCACTAATGATAATTGTTTAGGAAGTGAATGCGAACACTATAATGATTGTTATGTGGTTAAAGCTCGTAAGCGAGCGTTAAATGCTGATATTGTTGTGGTCAATCATCATCTGTTTTTAGCTGATGTAGTAGTAAAAGATACTGGTTTTGGCGAACTGATTCCTAAAGCTGATGTAATGATATTCGATGAAGCTCATCAACTGCCAGACTTAGCATGCCACTATTTTGGGGAACAGTTAACAAGCCGACAACTGTTTGATTTAGCCAAAGAGATAAATTTAGCTTATCGAACCGAAGTCAAAGATATGTCTCAGTTACAGCAATGTGCTGATAAACTACAAAAATGTACCCAAGACTTACGATTATTAATAAATCAGCAAAATAATAAAGGCAACCTGCGTTATCTATTTAATCAAGTTAACATTAAACAAGAATTATCTTATCTATTTGATGCCCTTGATTTTTGCAAAGAAGTACTTTTATTAGCGATAGGGCGCTCTACCACGTTAGATAATTGTTTTGATCGCGTTAACCAGTATCAACTATTGCTAAAGCGTCTTACAGAAACACATGTATCAGGTTTTAGTTATTGGTATGAGAGTTCATATAGTTCTTTTCTGTTCGCATTAACACCATTGTCGGTAGCTGAAAAATTTGCAGAGTTATTAATCGAGCGCAAAGGGAGCTGGATCTTTACATCAGCAACCTTATCAGTAGATAATCAATTAGATTATTTCACCAAACGTTTAGGGTTAACTAATTCTGACTCATTGATTTTAGAAAGCCCTTTCGACTATAACAACCAGTCAATATTGTGTGTGCCACGATATATACCATCACCAAATGAACAAGGTAATGCTGAAAAACTGGTTGACATTCTATTACCGGTTATTGAAGCTAATAAAGGTCGTTGTTTTTTCCTCTGTACTTCATATGCCATGATGAATGCTTTAGCGACAAAGTTTCGAGAATTGACTAAATTACCTGTTTTAGTTCAAGGTGATACCAGTAAAGTAAAATTATTGGAGCAATTTATTCATAGTGGTAACGCTCTATTAATTGCAACTAGCAGTTTTTGGGAAGGAATCGATGTTAGAGGTGACACACTTTCTTGTGTTATTATAGATAAGTTACCTTTTACCTCACCTGATGATCCTTTAATTAAAGCTCGAATGGACGATTGCCAAATGCAAGGTGGTGATGCATTTAATGAGGTTCAATTACCTGAAGCTGTTATTACCTTAAAACAAGGAGTAGGGCGATTAATTCGTCATCACAATGATCGTGGTGCAATTATTATTTGTGATAATCGATTAGTCATGCGACCATATGGCGCAACATTTATTAATAGTTTACCACTCTCGCCAAGAACGCGAGATATAAATAAGGTCATCAATTTTTTATTATCTAACAGTGAATCGATAACTGATAATTTGGAAAGCAAATGAGTACTATTTTAGCCATTGATACTTCAACAGAAGCTTGTTCAGTCGCATTATTTTATCAAAATGAAATCACTCATGATTTCATTATTTCAGAGCGAGATCACACCAAAAAAATCTTACCCATGGTGGATAAGATTTTGCATCAAGCTGGGTGTAGTCTTTCACAACTTGATGCAATTGCTTTTGCTCAAGGTCCTGGCAGCTTTACTGGAGTGCGGATAGGGATTGGAGTAGCTCAAGGCTTAGCTCTCGGTATTGATGTACCAATGATAGGTGTATCGACATTGCAAACTTTAGCACAAGGTGCTTATAGAACTAAATGTGCAACTAAAGTTATTCCAGCAATAGATGCTAGAATGGGAGAAGTCTATTTAGGACAATACCATTATCAAGATCAACAATGGCGATCGATCATTCCTGAATGTGTGATTAAACCAAAAGATGTGGTAACTAAAATTCAACATACTGATAATGATGATTATTCGGCAGGTACTGGCTGGCAAACTTATCCTAATATGTTAGCAATGATTAAACCAAGTGAAGTGTTGTTACCTGAAGCACAAGATTTGGTGGTTATCGCCCAGCAAAAATGGTTAAGAAAAGATGTTGTTAAAGTTGAGGATGTTGAGCCAACCTATTTGCGCAATGAAGTAACATGGCAAAAATTACCCGGTCGATAAGAGCAGATAAGCCATCGAAATGCGTTATCTGCTGTAAAATTAGGCTTAATACTTATTCTTGAAATAATCCCAAATTTGCTTTGGCATAAGCTTCAAAGTCAGTACAACCACCAATTGGTTTTTCATCAATGAAAATTTGGGGTACGGTTTCAACTGGTTTACCAACACTTTTTGAAAGATCTTCTTTGGTAATACCTTCAGCATTGATATCAACATAACGATATGAAAAGTCATTTCGTTCTTGTGATAATTTTTCTGCTAACTCTTTAGCTCGCACACAATATGGACATCCTTGACGTCCGAAAATTACAGCATACATAGTTCACCTCTAATAGTTAAATTTAATTGTTGAATTAACTATACTTCAGTTTAAAATAAAAAAAAGTAGTTAAATATAGTTGATATAATAGATTATACCTATTGATATAACACTTGCAAAGTTGGTATGGTATAAGCTTTGATAATTTAGATACTTTATCGAGCATTTTATCTTTTATTATAAAAAAATTTTGAGGAAAGGGCTTTTTTAAGCCTCACAAATAGTGCTAATTTGATATTACTCGCTATAATTTTAATTTCAACCATTAAATGGATGTCAGTATGTTAAAAAAAGTGATATTTATTTTGTCATTAGCTTTATCAATAACCGCGTTTGCAGCACAAAAAGAGTGCTCTGTAAAACCTAGTTACGATATTGTAATAAATAAGGACGAAATCCATATATTTAATAAATCAAATGATTTATCTATTATGAATGAAGGTCAGGTGATATTGAATAAAAAAATAATATTACCAAATCCATCATTACGCGAAAAACTAAATCAGTTTCAAAAAGGTTTACGTTCACAATTACCCCAACTAGAGCAGCAGTCGTTAAGCTTGTTGTCTGAAGTGAAAGTTGCTTTTGATCAGGCAATAACCAGAAAGTTGAGTGATGATCGTGAACTGCATAGCGAGTTAAATAAATTATATAAAAGATTAGTAAAACTATTACATGGTTCCCTTATTAGCGAGAATGGCAGCACAAAATTTTATTATCAAAATTTTAATAAATTGAAAAAAGATGGGCGCGATATTGGTGAACGTATTTTTTATAATGTTATTGGTGGCAGTATTTTAGAGTTTAATTTTTTTAAAAACATTGCTGCTATTAAAGATATTTCGAAAAATGAATGGAAGGCTCAAAAACCAAAACTCAAAGCCTTTGATGCTCATATTTGCTCTGTTATTACAAATGTGGATCTACAATATCAACAGATTTTAACAGAACTTAGTCAATCGACCGACAAGTGAATAGACAATAATTAAAACTTTTGCGAGAATATCTTATCTACAATCATCAGGTAAAAGAAGTAATCGGCTTATGACTGCGAATATAATTGATGGCAAAGCATTAGCATTGCAAATACGCAATGAAATTGCTCAAAAAGTAAAAAAACGTATTGAACAAGGTTTATCAGTTCCCGGCTTGGCTGTTATACAAGTTGGTTCGGATCCGGCCTCGAAAATTTATGTGAAAAATAAACAAAAAGCTTGTGATGATGTTGGTTTTGCTTCTTTTGCTTATGATCTTCCATCATCGACCACTGATGAATTATTAACATTAATTGATGAATTGAATCAACGATCTGATGTTCACGGTATCTTAGTTCAATTGCCTTTACCGGATAATATTGATAAAACTAAAGTTCTAGAGCGTATCGATCCTCGAAAGGATGTTGATGGTTTTCATCCTTATAATATTGGTCATTTATTACAACGTGATCCAATATTACGTCCATGTACGCCATATGGTGTTGTTAAGATGTTAGAATCAACCGGTATTAATTTATCGGGTTTAAATGCAACAGTTGTTGGTGCGTCGAGTATTGTTGGTCGTCCTATGGCTTTAGAACTATTACTTCTAGGATGCACAACCACAATCACTCATAGCCGAACAGTGGATGTAGCAAAGCATGTCAGTGATGCAGATATTGTTGTGGCTGGTGTCGGTATACCCAATTATGTCAAAGGCGAATGGATAAAACCGGGTGCTATTGTGATTGATGTTGGTATTAATCGTTTACCAGATGGAAAATTAGTTGGTGATGTGGAATTTGATATTGCTAGCCAACGTGCTGGCTGGATCACGCCAGTGCCTGGTGGTGTTGGACCGATGACGGTAGCAATGTTAATGAGTAATACATTAGAAGCATGTGAAAGATTTAGTGAGTAAGCATATTAAAAGATATAGCTCACCTTTTAACAATTTTTACGTAATAAAATGAAATTAAGGAACATTTTATGATTATATTTCATACTTCATTAGGTGATATTAAAATTAATACTTTTGAAGACAAAGCTCCAGAAACGGTTAAAAATTTTGTTGAATATTGCCAAGAAGGTTTTTATAACAATACCATTTTCCATCGTGTTATTAATAATTTTATGATTCAAGGTGGTGGTTTTGAACCTGGTATGAAACAGAAAAAAACTAAAGCGCCGGTTAAGAATGAAGCTGATAATGGTTTAAAAAATAATCGAGGTACATTAGCCATGGCGCGTACAAGTGATCCTCATTCTGCGACAGCGCAATTTTTTATCAATGTCGTTGATAATGATTATTTAAATTATCGCTCATCAGATATCAATGGCTATGGTTATTGTGTTTTTGCTGAAGTTGTCGATGGTATGGATGTGGTTGATAAGATTAAAGCGGTTAAAACTGGTCGTAGTGGCATGCATTCTGATGTTCCTGTAGAAGATGTCATAATTAAGAGTGTAACGGTTGAATAATCCGGTTCGTTTTTTTATTGCAGATATTCATCTTGCAGACAATCAGCCTGCTGTAGATCATTTTGATATAACAGCAGGTTTTTTGTCTTTTCTTAAGCAATTACCTAATCAATGTGAGCTTTATATACTTGGTGATTTATTCGATTATTGGGTAGGTGATGATGTACAGTCAATATTACATAATCAAATTGCTGATGCTTTAAAAGAACTCACCTTACGCCATATTAAAAAATTCTTTGTACATGGGAACCGTGATTTTTTGATTGGTAAGCATTACGCTAAACGCTGTGATATGAATTTATTAAGCGATATTAATTGTTTAGTTAATCAGAATAAAAATATTGTATTTCTGCATGGTGATTTGCTTTGCATTGATGATCCTCAATATCAAAAATTCCGCAAAATCATGCATAAAAAATGGCTACAAAAATTATTTCTATTACTGCCATTAAAAATACGTTTAAAAATTGCCACTAAATTACGCAAAGAGAGCAGCCAGCATAATCAAATCAAATCTGAAACTATTATGGATGTAAATCCAAAAGCTGTCATTGATATGATGATTGCCAATAACGCTAGTATTATGGTTCATGGACATACACATAAACCTGCTACACATCATCTTTATATTAATGACGAGCCAGCAACTAGAATTGTGTTAGGAGCTTGGCATGATGGCATTTCGTATATAAAACAAGAAAAAAATAGCGCTACTTTAGAACTTTATAACCACTCTTTCAAATAATCACTTTGTAGAATTTGTTCAGTATCACCATAGGTTTGTAATTTCCCTTGCTCTAAAACCGCTACGTGTTGTGCAATGCGTTTAACTTCATTGATATTGTGCGTTACATAAACAATAGGGATATTTAGATCATTTACTAGTTTATCAATATAACTTAATAGCTCTTTTTTACGAGGCATATCTAAAGCTGAGAGTGGTTCATCCATTAGTAATAATTTTGGTTCAGCTAATAGCGCTCGACCAATGGCAACACGTTGTTTCTCACCACCCGATAACATTGCTGGATAACGATTAAGAAGTGAACCAATGTTGAGTACCGAAACTATTTCGTCAAATCTTTCTGTATTCAATGATTTTGCACCATAAGTTAAGTTTTTTAAAACTTTATAATGGGGAAAAAGCAATGCATCTTGAAAGACAGTACCAATTTGTCTTTTTTCTGGGGTTGTAAAAATTCCTTTTTCAGTATCAACCAAAGTAGTTTGATTTAGTTTAATATAACCGATATCTGGTTTAATCAAACCATTAATAAGGTTAATCAGTGTTGATTTCCCTGAACCGGAGACACCTAAAATTGCCGTCACGCCATGACAGTGAATTTCATGTTTAAACTGGAAAGCATACGAGGCGAGTTTTTTGCTCACATTTATATTTAACATGACGAACTATCCTGTTAACTTCTTTTTATGCCAACGATTAAGCATTTCTGATAAAAATAAGGCAATTAATGATAATACTATCGAAACAATGCAAAGCCGTAATGCACCGGACTCGCCATCAGGGATCTGTAATAAGGTATACATAGCCAAAGGAATTGTACGAGTTTCACCTTGAATATTTGAAACGAAAGTAATTGTTGCGCCAAATTCACCTAGACAACGCGCGAAACCAAGTACGGTTCCCATTAAAATGCCCGGAAATGCTAATGGTAAAGTAATGGTCATAAAAACACGAAATGGTTTAGCGCCAAGGGTTCTTGCGACTTTTTCTAATCTTGAATCAATTGATTCAATCGCTAATCGAATCGATCTGACCATAAGAGGGAATGCCACCACAGCAGAGGCTAAGGCAGCACCTTGCCAATTAAAACTGAAACTGAGATGGAAATAGTTATTTAGCCATTCACCAATAATACCATGACGTCCCATCGTCAAAAGTAGTAGATAGCCTAAAACAACAGGCGGTAAAACTAATGGAAGATGAACAATACTATCAAACAATGATTTACCTATGAATTGACATCTTGCTAAAATCCAAGCAGTTAAGATCCCTAATGGTAGGCTAAAGATTATTGCTGCTCCAGCTATTTTTAAGCTTAGCAGCAATGTTTGCCATTCAAATTCAGTTAATATCATCTTTTCAAAATACTATTTAGTTAAAAAACCATATTTTTGGAAAATATTTTGTGCTGTTTGTGAATTTAAATATTGATAAAACTCTTTTGCTTCAGGTTTCAATAATGTTATTGGATATTCAATAGCTTTAAATGTATCGGCAGGAAAATTACCAACGATCTTCACTTTATCACTTACTTTTGCATCAGTGCTATACACAATCCCTAATGTAGCTTCATTGCGTTCAACTAACATTAACGCATCACGAACATTACTTGCTGGAGCCATTTGTGGTAACAATTTATCAAATACGCCTAAATTAGTTAAAGACTCTTTAGCATAAAGTCCCGCAGGGACATGGTCAGGATCACCGACAGCTAATCTTTCTCCTTTGGGTAAAATTGTTTGCCAGTTAGTCTCTGCATTGATATCTACTTTGTCTAATTTAGATTGTTTTGGCGCTATTAAAACTAAGCCGTTTTTTAACAAGTTTTGTTTTTCTGTTGTAATTTTATGTTCAATAAGATAATTCATCCATTTTTGATCTGCTGACATAAAAATATCTGCAGGAGCACCTTGTTCAATTTGTTTAGCTAATACGGAAGAAGAAGCAAATGAAAATACGATTTCGGTATCTTTATGCTCTTTTTTATAACTAGTTGCGATATCTTGCATTGCATTCGTCAATGAGGCTGCAGCAAATACTGTAATTTTTTGACTGGCTGTTGCTGATAAGCTGACAAGTAAAGTTGTTAATGATAGTAGTAATCTAATGATTTCTTTCATGTTATTCTTCATATTCGTCATATAATATAATATATAACGATGCTATCAAACTTTACTTATAATGTACAATTAATCTTTAATCGTTAGCGAAATTTTATTGATCATAAAACGATATGAGGACAATTTTTGGTGAAAAATAAAAAAACGTCTACAATAGAACAACATTATCATGAATAATGGTTCATTTAATCTAATAAGGCACGAAGTAATGTTGTCAGCAGAAATTTTATTAACTTTAAATTTAAATCAGCAACTATTTACTGACCCACGGCGAATAGCCTTACTAAAAGCGATAGAGCAAACTGGCTCATTAAGTCAAGCAGCCAAACAAATCGGTATAAGTTATAAAACAGCATGGGATGCGGTTAATGAAATCAATAGTTTGGCACCAATCCCCTTTTTGATTACTGCCACAGGAGGAAAAAATGGTGGAGGAACCAAGCTTAGTGCTTACGCAGTTAGATTTATACAACTTTATGATCTATTAACTCAGCTACAATATAATGCATTTAATATTTTAAATGATGACAATATTCCGTTGGATGATATTTTAAAAATTACTGCTAAATTATCATTGCAAACCAGTGCTCGTAATCAAATTTATGGCAGTGTTGTAAGTATTGAAACCAATAATATTGCTGGATTTGTAAAGGTTAAATTAAATGATAATCAAACAGAACTAAAAGCTTATATTACTCAGCAAAGTGTTGAACGCCTAAAAATAAATATTAATAAAACTGTGCTATTACTTATCAAAGCACCTTTGATTGAATTGAATGATTTAAATGAAAATCAATTAACAGTTCAAGTAGAAAAAATAGTCACTGATGGTCACTTTTCTGAAATTTCATTTTCGTTACCATCAGGAATGATACTTTACGCAAGCAAATTAACCAGCGAGGTTAATCGTGTAAAGTTAATTGAAGGTCAGCAAACAACCATATCTATCGATCCTCAGCATATTATCATTGCCACATTAGTTTAGTCATTTGAGGTATTTATGTTACAAATTGAAAATACAATATATAAAATTAGTGATTTCCGCGTTTTTACTATCGAATCTTTGATGATTAATGCTGGCGATATTGTTGCTTTTGTCGGCCGAAATGGATCGGGTAAATCAATATTAGCCAAAGCGTTAGCTGGTGATCAAACAATATTATCTGGGAAAGTAATTAATCGTTTTAAATCAATTGCCCACATCTCCTTTGAGTACTTACAAAAAATAATCGATGATGAATGGAAACGAAATAATACTGACATGCTAAGTGATAAAGAAGATGATACTGGATTAACTACGTCTGAGATTATTCAAGAATATAATCAAGATCAAACGCTTTGTGAAAATTTAGCATTACAATTTGGTATAGCACATCTTTTAAATCGTCGTTTTAAATATCTTTCCACTGGAGAAACACGTAAAACCTTAATTTGTCGCACATTAATGAGTAAACCTGAACTATTAATTTTAGATGAGCCATTTGATGGTTTAGATGTTGCTTCTCGAGCTAATTTAGCTGAAATAATTAGCCAACTATCAAAACAAAATATTACTATTGTAATGGTATTAAATCGTTTTAATGAAATTCCGCTATTTGTTAAATATATTGGATTACTGGCTAATTGTCAGCTATTGAAATATGGCACAAAAGACACCATATTAGATGACGTAGCCGTCAAACAACTTGCTAATTTAGAACATTTATCTAATTTTACTTTACCAGATCCAGATGAAATTTCTGTGCCATTACCTAACGATTTAGATCGGATTATTTTAAATAATGGTTTTGTTCAATATGATGGTAAAGCAATTATTAATGGATTAAGTTGGCAAGTTAGAGCTAATGAAAATTGGCAAATTATTGGCCCAAATGGAGCAGGTAAATCCACATTACTCAGTTTAATAACTGGCGATCATCCACAGGGCTATAGTAATGATTTAACACTATTTGGACGTAGGCGAGGCTCAGGTGAAACTATATGGGATATCAAGCGTCATATTGGCTATGTAAGTAGTAGTTTTCATCTTGATTACCGAATTAGTTTAAGTGTAGAAAATGTATTGGCATCGGGTTATTTTGATTCAATTGGCTTATATCAAGCCCCCAGTGATAAACAATTAAAATTAGTTAAACAGTGGTTGCAATTATTGGATTTAACGGAGTTAGCAGAGAAACCATTTCAATCACTTTCATGGGGTTTGCAACGTTTAGTCCTAATTGCTAGGGCTTTAGTTAAACACCCAACGCTACTTATTTTAGATGAACCATTACAGGGACTTGATTATTTGAATCGTGAACTGGTCAAAAGTTGGATTGATAATTTAATTGATAGAGGTAATACACAATTATTGTTTGTTTCCCATCATACAGAAGATGCGCCAAAATGCATCACTCATCGATTAACTTTTGTGCCTAATGAGCCTGTTGGCTATCAATATAAAATAGAAAGTATGAAATAATTTCTTAGGCAAAAACTATTAAACTAAGTTTTAAAAATAGAAACAACCAATAAAAAAAATTTTTAAAACTGTGCGAAATTTAGTCAAAATCCGGAAAAAAGTTTATATTGACTATACTTAGCAAGTTATCCCCTATGCTTGTGGATAAGTCTGTGAGTAGTTTATTGAAAAGTGTGTTAACCTCAATGTTCATCAGGTTTTTATTTGATTTGATTACAACTTAAGCATGATTTTAAATATTTATATATATCAATTGGTTATAATAAATCAAGGGTTGTTTGTTAAGACGTCTTTACATTCTTTTAGCTTAACTGAGCAAAAAATATAACATTTCTAAAGGTCAAGTGTTTTTGGGGATAATTTTTATTAATAGGTAAAATTTTAGGTTGCGAGTAATGAGAAAATTTAAATTATGTTCTGATTTTAAACCTGCTGGTGATCAGCCTGCGGCAATTGATCGGATAAATCAAAATCTTGATGATGGGATTGCACATCAAACATTATTAGGAGTTACAGGCTCAGGTAAAACATTTACTATGGCCAATGTCATTGCCAAGCATAATCGCCCAACTATTATTTTAGCACCTAATAAAACTTTGGCGGCGCAGTTATATGGTGAAATGAAAGCATTCTTTCCAGATAATGCAGTGGAATATTTTGTGTCTTACTATGATTATTATCAACCAGAATCATATGTGCCTTCTACAGACACATTTATTGAGAAAGATGCCTCAATTAACGAGCATATTGAGCAAATGCGTTTATCGGCTACTAAATCGTTATTAGAACGCCGTGATGTAGTGATTGTGGCTTCAGTGTCTGCTATATATGGATTAGGTGCGCCTGAAACTTATATGTCCATGATTTTACATTTGGCAAGAGGTACCATCACTGATCAGCGTTCAATCTTAACGCGTTTAGCGGAATTACAATATACCCGTAATGAAATTGGTTTTAGTCGTGGTACGTTTCGGGTACGAGGTGATGTTATTGATATATTTCCTGCTGATTCTGATGAACTAGCTGTACGTGTTGAGCTTTTTGATGATGAAGTTGAACGGATAGTTATGTTTGATCCATTAACTGGTAATGCGATTAATGAGGTACCTCGTATTACAATTTATCCCAAAACGCACTATGTCACCCCAAGAAATATTATGGACAATGCGATTGCTGAAATTAAGCAAGAGCTTCAAGAACGCCAAAAAGTTTTGTTGGATAATAATCGACTTTTAGAAGAACAACGATTAACTCAGCGGACTCTATTTGATATAGAGATGATGACTGAACTTGGTTACTGTTCAGGAATCGAAAATTATTCCCGATATTTAGCTCAACGTAAAGCAGGAGATCCGCCAGCAACATTATTTGATTATTTGCCGGCTGACGGATTATTATTTATTGATGAATCTCATGTGGCAATTCCGCAATTAGGGGCGATGTATAATGGTGATAGATCACGGAAACTTAATTTAGTTGAATACGGTTTTCGTTTACCATCAGCATTAGATAATCGACCACTAAAATTTTCAGAATTTGAAAACATAATGCCACAAACAATTTATGTTTCAGCAACACCAGCTAAATATGAAATTGAAAAATCGGGTGGTGAAATTATCGAGCAGGTTGTTAGACCTACAGGCTTATTAGATCCAATTATTGAGGTTAGGCCGGTAGCTACTCAAGTTGATGATCTATTATCTGAAATTAAAGTGAGAATAAATCAAGATGAACGAGTATTAGTCACTACTTTGACTAAACGTATGGCTGAAAACTTAACTGATTATTTATCTGAACATAATGTTAATGTTAAATATTTGCATTCGGATATTAATACCGTTGAACGAATGGAAATTATACGCGATCTTCGTCTTGGTAAGGTTGATGTGTTAGTAGGTATCAACTTATTACGTGAAGGATTGGATATTCCCGAAGTATCATTAATTGCAATTTTAGATGCTGACCGAGAAGGCTTTTTGCGTTCAGAAAGTTCATTAATCCAAACGGTTGGTCGTGCAGCTCGAAATGTGAATGGTAAAGCGATTTTATACGCCGATAAAATTACTCCGGCTATGCAGAAAACGATCGACGAAACAGCGCGCCGTCGTAAAAAACAAGAAGATTTTAATGAAGCTCATGGTATTACACCAAAATCAGTACGTAAAGAAATTAAAGATGTTTTAGATGCTGGTTTGAGCACGAAAAAAGCTACGGCTAAAGTACAAGCTTTTGAACCAGGTGGACAGTATAATTATGTTTCGGTCAAAGAAGTTCAAGCAAGAGTTAAAGAGCTTGAAGCTATGATGTATGAAGCCGCCCAAAATCTAGAATTTGAAAAAGCAGGTGTTTTACGTGATGAGATCAAAAAATTACGAGCTGATTTCATCAAAGTATCTTAATAAAAAGTTTTTAAGGAAAATATAATGACAATTACTCGTATAGTTCCCGAAGATAGATGGTCGGAAGCGGTGATCCATAATAATGTGATCTATTATACAAGCGTACCAACAGATTTGCGTGATGATGCTTATACGCAAACCCAAAGTGCTTTAGCTGAAATAGATAAAATTTTAGCAAGAGCGAATAGTGATAAAAGTCGCATTTTAGATGCAACCCTTTTTTTGGTAAATAAAAGTGATTTTCCAGCCATGAACAAAGCTTGGGATGAATGGGTAGTGAAAGGGAAAGCTCCAGTTCGTTGTACTGTTCAGGCAGGATTAATGAAAAAAGAGTATTTGATTGAAATTAAAATCGTTGCTGCCGTTAATCCATAAATTTATATGATTATCCGCCATATATTGGCGGATTTAATAACCTTGTATTATGAGATTAACTTTTTTATTTATGCATTAGCTTAAATTGTTCGAATATTGAGTTTTACTTATTGATAAGAAGTCATACTTCTTGCTATCCCATTTATCGAATTTTAGTGTATACTTTCGACACTTAATATTTACATCTCCTTATAATCATCTATGCATACTCAACCAAAAATTGCCATTGTAATGGGGTCGAAAAGTGATTGGGCTACTATGCAGCATGCTGCAGATATTTTAGATACTTTAGCCATTACTTATCATGTTGAAATTGTTTCTGCTCACCGTACTCCAGATAAATTATTCGAATTTGCTGAAAAAGCTAAAACAAAAGGTTTTGATGTTATTATCGCTGGTGCAGGTGGCGCAGCTCATCTACCGGGCATGTTAGCGGCAAAAACCTTAGTTCCTGTTTTAGGCGTGCCGGTTCAAAGTGCATCATTAAGTGGTGTGGATAGTCTTTATTCAATCGTGCAAATGCCAAAAGGCATTCCTGTTGGAACTTTAGCTATTGGTAAAGCTGGAGCCGCAAATGCAGCCTTATTAGCAGCACAAATTCTGGCATTACATAACCAAAAAATTTATCAACGTTTATCTAATTGGCGATTAAGTCAAACTGATGAAGTTTTAAATAATCCTGATCCGAGAGTAGCGATATAATATGACAATTCGATCAGTTTGTGTATTAGGAAATGGCCAATTAGGGCGTATGCTTCGACAGGCAGGTGAACCATTAGGTATTCATGTTTATCCGGTAGGACTAGATGTTGAACCGGCATCGATTCCTTATCAAAATTCTGTTATTACTGCTGAAATTGAACGTTGGCCAGAAACGAAATTTACGCAAATTTTAGCTAGTCATCCTCAGTTTGTTAATCGAGATGTATTTCCTATTATTGCGGACCGTTTAACTCAAAAACAGTTACTTGATGAACTGAAATTACCAACAGCTAAATGGTTTGCTGTTAAAAATCAGTATGATTGGCCGAGTTTTTTTGAAAAATTAGGTGATTTACTAATTGTTAAGCGTCGAACCGGTGGTTATGATGGTCGTGGGCAATGGCGACTTTCTAAAGATGATGACATCACGGTGCCAAATGACGTTTATGAAAATGCTATTGTTGAACAAGCCATTCCTTTTGAAAAAGAGGTGTCGTTGGTTGGGGCTCGAAATGCCAAAGGGGAAACAGTTTTTTATCCTTTGACTAATAATTTGCATCAAGATGGCATATTAAAAATGAGTGTTGCTATCCCATATGAAAATGAGACATTACAGGCAAGCGCTGAGCAGATGCTAGCAAAGATTATGCATAAACTTAATTATGTTGGTGTTATGGCAATGGAATGTTTTGTCATTGGTGATAGATTATTAATTAACGAATTGGCCCCAAGGGTACATAATAGTGGCCATTGGACGCAAAATGGAGCGTCTATTAGCCAATTTGAATTACATTTAAGGGCTATTTTAGATTTACCGTTACCTAAGCCGGATGTTTTTTGTTCATCAGTGATGGTGAATTTAATTGGTACCGAATTCAACATTAATTGGTTAGCGGTAGATTTAGTTCATTTGCATTGGTATGAAAAAGAAGTAAGAGTAGGGCGTAAAGTTGGTCATATCAATTTAAGCCATCAACATCGCCAAAAATTGATTGACGCCTTAAATCAACTTGCTTCTATGTTACCAGCAGAATATGGTTCACCAATCGAGTGGGCAAAACATAAATTATAGCTGATTGAACCTCAGGTTGCGATATGATCGATTTTAATAAAAAAGTTAATTATCAACGCTATGCAAGTAAACAACGTCAAGCATCGGATGAATATTCTGTCTTGCGTTTTTTTGAAAGTGATCGAGGTCGCATTCTTAATTCAGCAGCTATACGGCGTTTACAGCAGAAAACACAAGTATTTCCTTTAGAGCGTAATTCTGTTGTGCGAACTCGGCTTACTCATTCTATGGAAGTACAACAAGTTGGTCGTTATATTGTCAAGGAGATTATCAATCGTCTTAGTCTCTCTGGAAAATTAAAGACGTTTGGCCTAGATAAATCTGTCATGTCTATAGAAAGCTTAGTTGAAATGGCTTGTTTAATGCATGATATTGGTAATCCACCATTTGGCCATTTTGGTGAAGCTGCGATCAATCAGTGGTTTAATGCGCGTTTGGGAATTGATAAAGATTCAAGCTACCCAATACTTAATATTAATGAGACCGATGCACCATCACTCAAATCATTAAAATTAAAAATTCGCCAAGATCTTGCAAATTTTGAAGGTAATGCCCAAGCGATCCGATTAGTTCATACTATTCTACGACTTAACTTAACCTATTCACAAATCGCTTCAATTCTAAAATATTCTAAACCAGCTTATTGGTCTGATGATATTCCAGATGAATTCAGTTATTTAATGAAAAAACCTGGATACTATCTATCTGAAGAATCTTTTGTCAATGAATTATCACAGCAACTTGATATCCAACCATTTCACCGCTATCCACTTACTTATATTATGGAAGCAGCGGATGATATTTCCTACTGTATTGCCGATCTGGAAGATGCTGTAGAAAAGAAAATTTTGACTGTGCAACAGCTTTACCACTATTTAAAAGAAGCATGGGGCCCAGTTAAAAAAGGTGATTTATTTGATGAAGTTGTTAATAAACCTTATGACAACTTGAAAAAAAATGAATTTGAAGCGATAGGTATTGACCAATTCTTTATGTATTTACGGGTAAATACTATTGCTAAATTGGTACCTCATGCGGCAGAACGATTCATTGAAAACATTGAAACAATCTATCATGGTTCATTTAATCATGCTTTACTTGAAGATCTTGAAGCTGAGTATAAATTACTGAATATATTTAAAACAGTTGGATTTGAACATATTTTTAATCATGAGATGGTTGAAAATATTGAATTGCAAGGTTATAGAATAATCACTGGTTTATTAGATATTTATAGTCCACTGCTAAATATGTCAACAGAAGATTTTATTAACTTAGCCAAAACAAGTAATCATAAAAACTATCCTATCGAAACAAGGTTATATCATAAATTATCGGCAAAACATTGTGTTGCTTATCAACAAGCTATTGCATTATTGGACAAAGAGCATTGTAGCTTTAAATGTTGGGAATTTTATTATCGTTGCCGGTTAATTCAAGACTATATTAGTGGTATGACTGATCATTTTGCTTATGACGAATATCGCAAACTAATGGTTACATTCTGATTATTAATATCTATCGGCACCAAAAATAGGCATAAGCACCAATTTGGTGCGATAGAAAGCCTATTTTTGTCTTTAAAAACCCCTTTCCTCAAAATTTTTTACTTAATAATAATTACCAACCAATTTTAAAAATAGCAAATATTTCAATGGGTAATACTTCTCTGCTAATTTTGGCATGTTCTTTGCATTAACTTAAATAACACTAATAGTAATAAGGAGTAATGGATGAAATTTGTCACTGTAGTTATAAAACCTTTCAAATTAGAAGAGGTCAGAGAATCACTTTCCAATATTGGAATTACTGGTTTAACTGTAACTGAAGTTAAGGGATTTGGGCGACAAAAAGGTCATGCCGAACTATACCGTGGGGCAGAATATAATGTCAACTTTCTACCTAAAGTAAAAATTGAGCTAGCAATTAGTGATGAATTGCTCGATGAGGTAATTAGTACCATTACTAAAGCTGCTTATACAGGAAAAATAGGGGATGGGAAAATTTTTGTTACTCCGCTAGAACATGTTGTTCGTATTCGTACCGGTGAAACTGATGAATCAGCACTGTAATTATCAATAAGGATATCATTATGTTGAAAAAATTTATTCTCTGTTGCGGATTTGCTTTAGCAAGTCCAGTGTTTGCCGATGAAGTCGCAATTGCAGATAAGGCTGACAATGGTTTTATGATGATATGTACTGCATTAGTTTTATTTATGTCAGTACCTGGTATTGCACTTTTTTACGGTGGCTTATTAAGATCTAAAAACGTTTTATCCATGCTGTCACAAGTATTAGTAACATTTTCGTTGATTGCGGTGTTATGGATAGTTTATGGCTACTCTTTAGCCTTTGGTGAAGGTAACTGGTTTTTTGGTAACTTTGACCATTTTTTATTGGTTAATGTTGGTATTACTGATATTTCTGGTTCGATCTATGAAATGATCTGGATTGCATTTCAAGGTTCTTTTGCTTGCATCACTTGCTGTTTAATCTTGGGTGCCTTTGCAGAAAGAATTCGTTTTTCGGCAGTTCTTATCTTTATGGTGTTATGGTTCACTTTCTCATATATTCCGATGGCTCATATGGTCTGGGGTGGTGGAATTCTTGGTGATGAAGGGGCATTGGATTTTGCTGGTGGTACTGTGGTACATATCAATGCCGCTGTTGCTGGTTTACTCGGTGCTTATCTGCTTAAAAATCGTATTGGTTACAATCGAGAACCACTAAAACCGTTTAACTTACCTTATGTTTATTTAGGTGCAGCCATATTATATATCGGTTGGTTTGGTTTCAATGCTGGGTCGTCCACTCATGCGGATGAAATTGCTGGCTTAGCTTTTATTAATACCGTTGCCGCAACTGCTGCTGCTGTTTTGGCGTGGTCTTTTGCAGAATGGATATTACGTGGTAAACCATCATGTTTGGGAGCAGCATCTGGTGTGATTGCTGGATTAGTTGGTATCACTCCAGCAGCAGGTTTTGTTGGTGTCGGTGGGGCAATGTTAATTGGTCTTATTTGTGGTGTTGCCGGTGTTTGGGGTGTTTCATCTTTAAAAAGGATTTTAAAAGTTGATGATACCTGTGATGTATTTGGTGTACATGGTGTATGTGGCATTGTAGGTTGTCTATTAACTGGAGTTTTTGCTTCTGAGTCATTAGGCGGAACAGGTTATGCCGATGGCATCACTATAACAAGTCAAGTAGGTATACAATTAATGAGTGTCATCACTTGTGTAATTTGGACGGCAATCATTGCTTATATTGCGTATAAAATTGCTGATCTTAGTGTTGGTTTGCGAGTTTCTGAAGAGCATGAACGTGAAGGACTTGATATAAATAGTCATGGTGAAAGTGCATTCAATAGCTAAGATTATTTAAAAGGTTAAAATAAAAAATCTACAGTATTTTAATACTGTAGATTTTGCCTTATTAATTATTGTTAAGTTTTCTTAGTCATCCCAAAGCATAATGGTATTATCTTCAGTTAAGACTAAGGGTGGAGCAAAAAGGTAATCTTTAAATCTGGTTGGCAGCGACTGAACATTGTTTAAGTTAAATTGGATTTCAGGGTAAAACTTTGCAAATTCCTTTAAACGATCATTCAGTAATTTCTTTACTCTATTTGATTCTTTGGCAATTAATATTTCATCTTTTAACATGCTAATTTGCTTTTTATGATGTTCTGATTCAAATATTTCTTGAAAAATAAAAGAAAAATCTGACTTATTAATTTGTTTATCATCATGATGTTCCCTATATTCAGAATGGTGAAGTTTCAATTCCTTGATACGTAAACCAATAACTTCATCAATATGATCTGTATAATCATTTAATGTTGGGTCAAGATACGCTAAGGTTTTATGCTCAGGTATAGCATCATTGCTATGCACTAAGGTAAATAATGGCTTTTTATATGTCTTCATTCTGTAACTTCCTTTTAATTCAGGGTAAAAATAGAACAATAAATTTGACAACAAAACAGCGTTAATACTCATCATTGTCAAGGCATATCTGTTTAACTTTATGCTTACACATATAAAACAACTAAGACTTTTACTATACTGCTATTTACAACTGATTATTAAAACCAATGATTTAATAAAATCATCTTGTTACGATATAAATAAGACTAACATGCTATTTAATAGCTTGTCTTAAAACTACTATTTTGTGGTGCCTCCTATTATCTAATTATTAATAAATACATAGTGTTGGTTAACACCTGCTATAACTAAAAGAGATATAGTAATAACTATGTAGCTTTACTTGATTGGTTTAAGACAAATTAGATAAATTTTAATATGTCTATTCATCTCGTTATTTATTTTAATAAAATGTTTGTCTTAGGATCTTGATTTAGAATGAGATATATTGATACCTCGAATTCCGATCAGTAGTTGATATAAGTCCATTTTAGAAGTATCAAATCTTCTGGAAAATGTTCGCTAAAAAGGATAAACGTTTAATTGATTTATCATATATCGGACTTAAGTTTTATGTTATTACGCTACTAAATATTTTGAAAACAACTTATTCTTATTAAAACAACACTATTTGTTCTTAATTGAGAAGGCTAATAATAATATTGAGACGATCAATAAACTTTTCAATACCAACAGATAACATTGCTTCATTTATGTCATTTTACTAAATGTACTGAATAACAAAATATATCAACTACGGTAAAGACTTTATTTTATAGATACTAAAAAAATATAAATTATTTTGTGCTATTTTTGTTGAATAATAATACACTATTTTTATATTAATAAATACTAGTATTTTTTATGTTTTTTGTCTAGTATTTGACAAATGATCTATTATTAACTTTGCATGAGCTGAATTGTTGCAACATCAAATTTACATAAAACCGATAAAAAACATTAGCTTTCTGAGTGGTAATAGATTAGATTAGTCAAAAAATTTGGTATGGTGCTCTTTGGGATCACTGCAAATGAATAGTGAAGATAAAGTATCAAATAGTAGTCGTTTTATTAATCGTTATCAGTTATCAAAGTTACATACGTTTGAGTCTGCTGCTCGCCATTTGTCTTTTGCCTCCGCTGCTGAAGAGCTCTGTATTAGCCCAAGTGCTGTAAGTCATCAAATCAACAGACTTGAAGAAGAGCTCAATTTTAAATTATTTAATCGGTTTCACCGACGGATAACTTTAACTAATGATGGTAAAAATTTATTTACGGTAGTTAAAAAATCATTAAGTATTTTAAATCAAGAAATTGTTGATATTAAAAATAAAGGTGTTACCGGTGCCATTACTGTTTATTCATGCCCCTCTTTTATTCAAGAATGTTTGATTCCTAAATTATCTCAATTTACTGAATCTTACCCCCATATCATTTTGAATATGATATCAGGAAATATACCTATTAATTTCAACCAATATCCAGTTGATATAGCAATCTATTATGATTCTTTGCATTATGATGAATTAGATTGTGAACATTTAATTAGTGAAACACTTATTCCGGTATGTACTCCTGATTACGCTAAGCAATTTAATCTATATAACAATATCGACAATTTAAAAAAATGTATTTTATTACATTATAATTCAGGTGATATGTTAGATTTTAGTTTTGATGAATGGCAAACATGGGCAAATTATTTTTCATTATCTTTTGATTTTATTAAGATGCAAAATTTGTTATTCAATCGTTCAGACCATGTCGTTGCTGCTGCTATTAATAATGCTGGAATTGCTATAGGTCGAAAGCAGACTATTAAAAAATATCTAGAATCGGGGCAACTGATTGCCCCTTTTTTAGATATGGAAGCACCAAGTACTAAGCGTTATTATATTTGCCGATCACATGAAAGATATAATCCTAAAAAGGATGTTTTTGTGCAATGGCTTAAAAGCATGTACAAAAATAATTGTGATACAAACAATTAAGTGCAGTAATTTTATGACTACACTTAATACATTGCAGGATTATTATTTTTTTAAGTGTTTTAAATTAGGTAAGGCAATAGCTAATAAAATAATGATTACTCCAATCCATTGGTTTAAATATACTGACTCTTTTAAATAGAAATAAGAGCATGTTACTGCAACGGGAAGTTCTGCCGCTGATAAAATAGCACTTAATGAGATACCAATTTTGGGAATACCTACCGAGAATAAAAAAGGCGGTAAAACAGTACCTAATAATGCTAGTAAAAAACCTAATTGATAAATTTTATCATCAATATTTAATTCAAAGAAAAATAGTGGTGGAAAAATAATAAAGGTGACAATACAAGCTCCAGTTATCATGAGTGCACTTTTTTCTAATTTTGGTAATTGGTTACCAATATTGCTGCTAGTGGTAATAAAAAGCGAATACATTAAAGCTGCTAAAAAGCCGAATAAACAACCCGTTAAATTCAACTTAATGGTTTGATTGAAAATACCTGCTGCTAAACAACTTCCAATGATAATTGTAATGATAGTCACTAACTGAATAGGCGTTGGTTTATTTTTAAAAATAACAAAATCAATAATCACACTTATCCATAAATATTGCATAAGCAAAATAATTGCAATAGATGCTGGAACCAATTGTACGCATTGATAATAACAAATCCCAACTAAACCGGGAAATATACCAACAGCACACACTTGCCATTTTTTAGTTATGTTTTGTTTCTGTCTATTATTTACTTTACTTTTATTTGTGGTTTTTACTATAAAATGGATACCCCATAATATCAACATACCTAAGAAACATTGAATTCCAGTCACTTGGCCAAGTGTATAACCTGATTTATAAGCGGTCTTGACAATAGAAGACAGAACGCCGAAGCTACATGCACCTAAAAAAACTAATAAACCACCTAAAAATTTTTCTTTCATAGCTCAATCTCATTACTTTTAAAACTATATGTGTCATCAATTATTGGCACATAAAAATTATAACCAACAAGAAATATCCTGTGGTTTTATGTCACTATTTTTACGGTATGGGAATACTCAAAAAAACAGAGGATAAATAAGGGATGAGTTATCCCTTATTTATATAGATAAGTTATTACTTCGCAGATTCGGTTTTATGTTGGTCATAGTTAAAGGTAAAATAAAACACTATACCTAAAACTAATGCGTAAGCTGCAAAACTTAACCATATTGAGTGCCAATCTTTTAATCCATCATGTGTATTGATATCAACGACAATACCACTAATAAATGAACCTATAATTGCACCGATACCATTAACCATGGTCATAAATAACCCTTGGGCACTAGCACGTATATTAGCATTAACTTCTTTTTCAATAAAGATGGAGCCTGAGATATTGAAGAAGTCAAATGCACAACCATATACAATCATTGATAGCATCAATAATACAAAACCAAATGGTGTTGGATCACCATAGGCAAAGAAGCCAAATCTAAGTGTCCAGGCAATTAAGCTGATCATTATGACTTTCTTTATGCCAAATTTATTAAGAAAATATGGGATAGTCAAAATAAAAGCAACTTCAGCCATTTGCGAAACAGATAACAATATTGCTGGATGTTGAACAATTATGCTGTCTTGAAATTCGGCAATTTTGCCAAAATCTTTTAAAAACGCACCACCAAAGGTATTAGTGATTTGTAATATAGCACCTAACAACATCGAAAAAAGAAAAAATATCAACATTACTGGTTTTTTAAATAACACAAATGCATCTAAACCTAAACGTGAAATCCATGATTGTTGTTGATTTTTGGTGATTTCAATATTAGGTAATGTTGCACTATAGATCACCAGAATAACGGAGGCCGCACAAGCAATATAGAGCTGAGCATTGCTTATATCGAATTTTAGTAAACTAATAGTCCACATTGCAATAATAAAACCTACCGTTCCAAAAACGCGGATTTTTGGAAAAACCGTAACAGTGTCTAAATTACTTTTATCTAAACAGTGATAACTTAATGAATTAGATAATGCTATAGTTGGCATAAAAGCCATTGCATTAACCAGCATCACCCAATACAGTTGATTTGGTGTTGTTACTGAGGCTGCATAAAATAACGCAATAGCACAAATAGTATGACAAAGCATAAATAAGTATTTAGGTGGAATAAATTTATCGGCAATAATACCAATAATAAACGGCATAATTAATGCAGCAAAGCCTTTAGTACTGTAAACCAAACCAACGTCATAACCAGAAAAATGCAACGTATTGATCAAATAAATACCAAAAGTCGTTAACCAGCTTCCCCAAATAAAATATTGGAAAAACATCATGACTTGTAATCTATGTTTTATGTTCATTATTTATATCCAAAATAAAGTGAACTGCTAATATAAAATTATAAAAAATTACTTTTTAGAATTACTTATTAAAAACTAAAAACGAGCAATTGTTTTAGTAATCAATTGTAAGAAAGTTGATTTAACTCGTTCAGCGGTTTCAATAACTTCTTCATGACCTAAAGGTTGATCTAAAATGCCACAAGCCATATTGGTTAAACATGAGATTCCGATGGTTTTAATACCTGAATGATGAGCAATAATTGCTTCTGGTACGGTTGACATACCAACAGCATCAGCACCTAATACTCTGATCATTCTAATTTCTGCTGGCGTTTCATAAGTCGGGCCAGTCCACCATGCATAAACACCTTGTTGTAACGTGATATTAAGTTCTTTAGCAACTTCGCTAACTGTTGCGCGTAATTGTTTATTATATACTTCGCTTACATCAAGAAAACGTACACCTAATTCAGGATTATTCGGCCCCATTAATGGGTTATTAGCGGTTAAGTTAATGTGATCTGTAATTATCATTAAATCACCAGGTTTAAAGCTGGTATTAACCGCTCCACAGGCATTGGTAATGATAAGTTTTTCTACGCCAAGCATTTTCATTACCCGAACAGGGAAGGTAACTTGATCCAATGAAAAACCTTCGTAATAATGAAAACGCCCTTTCATGGCAACAATGGTTTTATCGCCACAGTTACCAATAACTAATTCATTAGCATGACCGACAGCAGCAGATTTGGCAAAATGAGGGATATTGTCATAAGGAATATGTACTGCATCTTCAAGAGTATCGGCAAAAGGGCCTAAACCAGAACCAAGTATAATTCCAATTGTAGGTTTTTTATCTGTTTGTTGTTGAATATAGTTTACTGCTTGTTGTATATCTGCTGTTTGATGCATGACTCTATCCTTTCAAATTTAAGTATACGCTTAATTGATAACACGATTAAAAATCATTATTTAAGAAACTTTTTTACTAATGCTTTAATTTTAAATTCAAGAAAATCATTATGATTATTAATCAGTTATGTAAAATTATTTATAATATCAATAACTGACAATTGATTAAAATTAGAACAATCATTTAAAAAAGAATATATAATAAAAACAAAGTTGTTCTTATTTTCGGCGTATATTATGATGATCTTCGATAAATAAAGAAAGATGTGAAATAATATATATTGAATTAAATTTATTTTTATATTAAAAATCAATAAGTTGAATAG
>NZ_NASN01000003.1:0-105778 GCF_002142015.1 Gilliamella sp. A7 | reverse complement strand
CAATTATTTGTCCACATTAATTTTAGTGCTTGTAATCTTGCTTCGGTATGACGTAAATGAGGTGTTGGTTGAAAGGCGTTACCTCCATGAATCGCAACCACTTGGGACCAATATCGAATCTGACGAGCAGATATCGCATATTTTTTTGAAAGAATTTCCGATGATTCTCCTGATAAGAATTCATTAGCTATGATAATTTTTAAATCTCGACTATATTTTGACATAAAAAGACCCCCAGTAATAGGTTGTCCAACTATTGGGGGTCACTTCAGCCTGTACCACCAGTTTTTTTATAGAAACCTTCCATTTTTATTCCACTTGAAGATATTCCGGTCCACCTGTCATTATATTTAGGATGTGGTTTTGAATTTTCAAAAGCACTTTTTATTTCCTTTTCAATTTGACGTTTAGACCAATACTTAGGGAAGAATGTTGTTTCACCCTGCTTTTCATACCACTTACCTGTAGCAGGATCTCTGACCGATATATATCCTTTCGTGACACCATTTGCATCTGCTTCACCTGTCCACTTATCTACTTTAATATTTGGATCTTTTAAATAATGTCCTCCTGTTCCAACCTTCGTGCCGTCTCTATAAGTCTTAATCTCACCATTTAAGATGTGATCGGTATTGATTGTTACCTGAGTATCTTTACCAGCTTGTTGTTGAACTAACTAGGTCGGTGTTGGTGATGGTTTAAAGTTTTCGAGATACTCTCCTACGTTACTTTCTGTACTCGTCGTGCCTTTTCCAGCAGTATTACTAGCTTTATTTGCTGAGCCTACGTCAAGAGCGTTTATCTCTCGTTCTTTATTAACATGCTCCCTAAAGTTAGACGATTCTCGAGCTTTTACACTTGCATCAACATTGGCCTCGACATTATCTTTAACCTTATTTGTAGCGGAAGCTCCCGATGTCGGTTTCACTGTTTTATTTGCTGGAATGGCATTACTTCCTACTACTTTGGTTTCACCTTGTGCAACTATATCAGTTGTTTTCGGAATATTTTTATCATTTTGTCTAGGTAAAACTCTACTTCCTAAAGAACTATAGATAGCAGCTGTAATACCGTCAGCAGCTACTTTTGCTAAATGTGCTTCTAACCAACCACAATTAGAGCAATTATCAATGATATCTGAATACCATAATGCTGAGTTTTTATATGCATTTCCTACTAAACTATCTTGTATATATAACTCTCTATAGTAAGTATCTATTAAAGATATCTTATAACGCATCTCAGCTACACAAACTTGATCCCCTGCTTCCCAACAAGATTTTAATTTGCTAATATTTGCAGCCGATTCAACGGCCATTTCCCGTCTTATAGATTGTTCACATTTTGGATCATAATCACAAGCTTTTAATCTATGAGCATACTCTTGAGGACGCTTATCTGTTAAAAAGTTATTCTCAACCGCATTTTTACTACTACGAATAGCTGCACTAGCATCGCCAATATTACCACCGCCAGCGGCAGTGGCAGTGGCAAGACCAGTAGCTAACTGCGATAATGCACTGATGGTTTCTTTTTCAGCTTCGGTTAAATCTTTGACTTCTTTGCCATACAGTTGTTTGCGGATGATATCTGACGCAACTGCACCTAGTATGGCACCAGTTAAGTCAGTATTATTACCAACCGTGATATCGTATTTACCTTTACCAGCAAATATGCTAATTGATCGATGGTGTTTTTTAGATAATGATTATTTTGAGCTGTTTTATTGAAGTGTATTTGTAAAGATAAATAGAAAGATGCCAATTTGATAGCGCATCTTTCCATATGAACATTTTAAATTTTTCAATTTAAGTTGATAAAACTGCTTTATTTTTTATAACAAGCTAAATTATCAAGTTCATAAAAACTTAATTATAATTTTATTCACAGATGATTTCGTAAAGTGTATCAGGAGCCCCCTGATTTTTCTCAAAATCATCAAGCAAGACTTCAGATAATTGAACAAATTTTATGCTTTTATAAGAATAAATATAACCAGAATCAGTTAGTGATATTACAAGTTTAGAACACTTTGATTGAATGACCATATCCTTTAATATACTAATTAAAATAAGCAATCGCTCTTTTCCTGATGATGGAAATTTGCTTTGCATTTCAGGTGCATAGTCTAAATAATCCATTAAATAATCAGCTTCCTCTCTCTCAGGATCATCGCTCATTGAAAATATAAAATTAGTTTGATTTTTATTTGGCAAATATTTTTCTGTAAATTGAAATAATTGTTCTATTAATATTTCTTTTAAGCCAATATCGTATTTTTTTGCTATTTCATTCAAGACCATTTTATAGTTAGTACATTGAATTTTTGCCAGATAACCAATAATATAATTATTCATCTATTACTCCTTAATCCATTGACCAACAGCTTTCCCATTTGAGTCAAGCTGCCTATAGTATCTACCAGTTACAAATCCTTTATCATTATATGTAATTTTGTGTTCATGAGGTACAACACGTCCATTTGAGCCTATTCCCATTTGTTTGTGAGGATGAACTTGCCCATAATCTTCTCTTGAAAATGTTCTTCCTTGACTATCATAATAAGTAATACTTCTAGAGCCATCTGCCCTTGATACCTCATAAATGGAATTTGGTGTTGAAATTTGAGGTGCTTTACCAGATGGTACAATATATGGTCTGTAACAGGTTTATTCGTTGCTGGATTAATAATTGAAGGTTGCGGAAGATCCCGATGTTGGTGTCATTGCCTTATCATGATTGGATATTTTACTTGTTCCATCCGGACAAGTCACCTTCATTGTATTATCATTTACTGTAACTATACTTCCTTTTTGAATCACTTCACCATTTGGGAGTTTTACATTTTCAGTCAGTTTCACTGTTGTATTTGTTAAAATGGCATTACTTCCTACTACTTTGGCTTTAACTACAACGGACCTAGACCTAGAGTTTATCTCTTTCGGCTAATTCTGATTTACTTTATTGAGGTTTATTTGTAAAAATAATTGAGGAGTCTATACCGTCTTATTGATATTTGAATTTTATGATGGAAAAGGTGAACATTTGATAGAGAATCTTTCTATATAGATATTTTAAAATTTTTTAGCTCAAATTAATAAAACATACTTCATGTTTTATGATTTCTCCTCTCCACAATTCACCATAAAATGCAACTGGATAAATAAACTTAGATTCACCACAGGACAATTCATCACCATTAGCACTAAAAAAGGTAAGTTAATTGTACAACTTGCGAAGGAGATCGCATTGTTGATAAATGATTAGGTAAATATTGCGACATTTGTCGCAATATTTAAAATGATTTAATTAGATAGGTAGTGTTGTCAATGTTACAGCTGAAAGCCTATCTTTTTGATTAAATTCAAATCGTAATGAATAACTATCATCTATATAATATGCAATCCACTTATTGATATAGCCTAATAACTTATCAGGATAACCTCCCCCGTCGTTAACCGGGAGCCCTAATAAGTTAGTTATTCTATTTTTATCATATGATGGATTTATTCCTGAAGGTAATTCATCATGATATTGCAAATAATCATCGTCATTTATTAAATATAAGTGAATTTGTGTCAGCTTATTATGTCGGAAATTAATTAATATTCCATTTTTAAAAAACTCATAATACTTAGTGCTATTTGGGTCATTGTATTCAATGGGCGTTTCAGATAATTTTGGTTTTTCGCCAATAGATTCTTTCAAAATAAAGAATTCTTCTGAATTTTCAGGTTTCCCTAAGGCATTGATAAGTTTTTGCCACTTGACCATTTTATTTAATTACTCCCATTTGACGATTTCTCTCTATAATTTTATTTATTGCATCTTCAACTTGTTTTGGATCATATCCTCTTTCTATCATATTTTACGCAACGCATCGGTATCCCGACAAATAGCACCACATAGATCGGCTGCATCTTTTTCGATCTGTTCTGCTGTATTTTTACCACCATATGTTGGTCCCGCTTGATGCACATCTTTAGGAACTTCAACAGCAGTAGACTCTTTGTATAATGCTCGCTCTTCTTTTACTGTTAACTCACGTCCTAATTTTTTTTCTTCAGCTTTTTTAATGCAGCGAATGATGGAATATGATCATGCTCCAACATATCACCAACTTGTTCTTTAGCTTTTAACTCTCGTTGAGCACCAACATCAAGAGCTTTTACTTTATTCTGAGCTTCTTGAACCAACTCACTGGCTTTTTTTGTATCGCCTAATTTTAATGCGGCTTTTGCTTCTTTTAATACCTTACCAACAGCATCACCTAAACCAGGTATTAATCCAACTGTTGCAATGGCATAATCAATACTATCTTCAGCTTCTGCATAAGCTTTAACATCCCCAACCACTGGCGTAAAATCAACAATTAAACCACCTATCGTTTTCAAATTCTCAATAACTAGTTCTTGTCTTTTCTGAGTACAAGCTGCATCATCAACTCCACCACAATGATTATTGATAAATCCTTGTTTTATCCTTTCTGAAGCTTCTTTTTTCTCTTGTTCTGTCCAATATGGATCTTTATTCAACAAGTTATTCTCAACCGCATTTTTACTGCTACTAATAGCCGCGCTAGCATCACCAAAATTACCTCCTGTAGCGGCAGCAGCAAGACCCGTCGCTAATTGAGATAAAGCACTAACGGTTTGCTTTTCATCTTCGCTCAACTCACTTATTTTTTTATCACCGTAAAGTATACCAATAATCGCTTTACTTGCTAGTTCACCGGCTACCGCTCCAGCACCACCGGCTAACCCCGAATGACCTTGCAGTTCAGCCACTACCGCACCAAGTATTGCATGAGAGATTAAGTTACCAGCAAGGTTATCTGTGACCCATTCACCATCCTTGTCTGGGTGCCCGGTGTGCAGTTTTATCTGCTCCGCTAACCATGGTGCACTGGCGCCAGCTAGGCCGCCGGTCATATCGCCGGTAATAATCGATACGGCTTAGTCAACGCCTTTACTAAAGTCATTGCCCATTTTGCCATCTTTTGAGTCTTTATCGGCATCTTTATGAATAGTCCGTTCGAGCTCTTTTACCTGCTCTCCTAACTCTTTTAAGCTCGTGACAATGTTTAATCTGGTCTGCTTATCTTCTTTATTAAAGATTGGTTTGAGTTTGCTATGGGCATTTTCGGTATCATGACTAAGTTCATTAATATCTTGTGTTTGCTTATCTTGGTCACGAATGATTAACTCACCGTCACTGATTGCCGCGTGCGTAATATTCGATGCTTCATCGTTGTGGCCATAAATGTGGGGTTATAGCCTCAACGGCGGGCAACTCAACCTTAAAACGCAACTGACAATTAAAAGTCGCTCGCTGGAAACCTTTGGCTTTACTAACTGTTAGCCGGTAATCATTGATATCCAACAATGATTGTTGATTATCAGTAATTGAAGGGCTGAGCTAAGAGGTAAAATAAAATCCCCCATAGGTTAAGTAAGGAGGATTAATTCTATTCCTCATCATCCTCAATCACTGGTATACAAGGCGATAAGAACGTATCTTTTTCTTTTCTAATTTTACCTCTTGCTAAAACCAAAACTTCAAATTCATTGCAAGCATCTAGTGATTCATCATTTCGAATATATAACAATCCATATGAACCAATAGCTATCCTTGCTATATATTCATAGAGGTTAAAAATCTCTATTACATCCTGAGATAAATGGTTAGTATTTCCACTAACCATTACTTGGTAAGAACCATTTACCTCATGAACATTGATAAATCCAGATGCATTTTGTATTTTATATTCCGTGATGTATGAAGATAATTTATTTAATATTAAACTCATTTCGCCATCATCACTTTCATATGTTGAATCACTTATAGATATCCAACCGTAATATTCAACCATTTAATTACCTTATTATTTTGGGTTAAGAGGTTTAGTATCGATAACAACTTTTACTCCGTAACGGTTACTATATTCATTAAGTTTATTAATTACGGATTGAGACGGTTGCCCCTCAAAGTGATAATATACTGATCTATTTGTATCTTTTGCAGCTTCAAAAGTAGCTTTCATTTGGTCTCTAACACTCTTATTTAATTGCTGTAAAGCTGGCTTGGTTTGAGCAATGTACATATCACTGATGCAATCAAATTCCCTACCATCATTTGCAAACCTAACTCTAGACTCACCACCTATCCTTTGAGCAAGTGCATCTGCTGCATCAGGTTTATTTACTTTAACTAGCCCACCAGAATACTTGTTATTAGATTGAGTAGCAGCTCTATTCCCCTTTCCAGCATTTGAACTATGGGCTTGTCTAATTACGGTTGTTTCAACTTGTGTAGATTGACTAGCAACCTGATTCATTAATCGATTGCCTTCTGCTACATTACCTGCCTTGTATGCTGTCTCAGCCTCTTTTACTAAAGTTTGTGCTGCTCTAGTCTCAACCTTAACAACTTTTCCTGCTACCTTGATATATTTTACAAAAGGTAACACTCCGGCAGTTGCTATTGCATAGTCCCCCCAACTATCAGCATCCCTAAAGGCAATATAATCGCCATATGGCGTTACCATGATAGTAAGATCTTCTGGAAATCGTTTCAAATCCTCTCTTAAAGGATCATACATGTATTTACCCGAGTTCATATCATCTATGATCTGTAAAGCTTCCTCGAGAGTTAAATAACCTGCTGCTGAAGCATGAACTATTGAATCATAATTCGCTCCTGTTCCTGGTGATAAACCGATAATATCACAACCATGCCATGGTCCCACCGAGTTATTCTCAACCGCATTTTTACTACTACTAATTGCTGTGCTAGCATCGCCAATATTACCACCGCCAGCGGCTATGGCAAGACCAGCCGCTAACTGCGATAATGCACTGATGGTTTCTTTTTCCTCTTCGGTTAAATCTTTGACGTCTTTGCCATACAGTTGTTTGCGGATGATATCTGCCGCAACTTCACCTAGTATGGCACCAGTTAAGTCAGTATTATTACCAACCGTGATATCGTATTTACCTTTACCAGCAAATATGCTAATTGATCGATGGTGTTTTTTAGATAATGATTATTTTGATTTGGTTTATTGAAGTGTATTTGTAAAGATAAATAGAAAGATGTCAATTTGATAGCGCATCTTTCCATATGAACATTTTAAGTTTTTCAATTCAAGTTGATAAAACTGCTTTATATTTTATAACAAGCTAAATTATCAAGTTCTGAAAAACTTAATTATAATTTTATTCACAGATGATTTCATAAAGTGTATCTGGTGGGGCTTGATATTTTGCAAAATCAGCATGAATAACGTCTCGCATTTCAGCGAACTTTATTTTTTTTATGGTTTCTATTTGATCGCATTCATTTATAGAAACTACCATTTTTGATGCATGGGTAATTTTAATCATGTCAATCAATGTATTAATGAGTATATCTAAGCGTTCCTTAGGATCCGGAGGAAAACCAATATCTATATTTGGTGCATATTCATCATAACTGGTTAAATAAGTAGAATTAGGATAACCGGGAACATCGCCGATTAAAAAAGTAAATATATTATCATTGGGAATTAAATAGTCAGGATAATTAATTAACCAATCTTTAGAGATTTTTTCTATTCCCAATTGACTATTTTTTATATAGTCAGATAAGTTACTTAATTTATTCTCATTTAATATTGGTTCTATATAACCACAAACAAAGCTAGACATATTAACTCTCCTTTTTAGTATTATTTATCTAAAATCCAATCACTTATAGGCTTACCACCTTTATCGAAGTGATTCTATAATCTTTATTTTTAAATATGTTACTTTTTTCGTAATAATAAATAATACTTTTAGAATCCTCTACTTTTAGCCGATAAGGCTTTTATGCAGGTCAGGTTGTATTGGTTAAAGTTGAACAAGACCAAATGATTATCAGGCTTGCTATACAGATCTAGAAAATAATAAAAGGATCCTAGTTTTTAGGTTAGGATCCTAAATTTTTAAGCCATATCTATTCATTAATTGCTTCTATTACATAATGATCTTTAGCAACAATTTTGAATATTACATTATTATTCCAAACACCACTAAAACTGTAACAATTAAAATTTTTAGGATCTTCATCTGAAAAATAGTCTAGAGTCATGGTTTTAAACGCATCATCTTTAGAAATCGTTAAATGCGATAATTCCTCACCCTCAACACTAAATGATTGGATAGCAAGTACCTCATAAAACAACAATGACCACTTTTGTTCTTTCCAATCCTGAAATACTACATTTAAACCTTGTAGATCAGAAGTGAACCTTAATATTTTTCCATCTGATATTTGTAATTCATTAAGCTGCATAACTATTTTCCTTGATGTCTCTCATTTGGTAAAAATCCTGCCCCATGTCCTGGCTTATAATCTTGAGGTTTTATTTTCTGAATTGCATTTTGTCTTTTAGCTTGATTCCAAGTTAAATTATCAGGTTTTACCTCTATATGGTAATGCTCTCCATGATGTCGAGGATTAAAGATCCCTTCATCACATGGATGACTTTCATAGCGGATCCTTGTACTACTATTAGGCTCCCAGACCATTCGAGTTGTACCATGCTGTGTTGTTGTCACTTTAGGGCTAACACTTAAAGCATTGGTTAAATCATTTGGATTTGATGGAAATCTATTTGATGCACTATTTACAGCATTCTCATTTATTACATGTTCATCAAAATTACTGTTTTTATTAGCCTGTTGATTTGCTGGCTGATTATTATTTATATTATCCTTTGTTTCTTTATAATTTCCACCACCTTGTTAAACGTTTTCTTTTCCATATACTGATTCAAAATAATCTTTATCTAATTTTCCCGTTATATTACTAGTTTTACTTTCATTGGCCGTTGATAATTTACTTCCTTTTAATGCTCTATTTATATTAGTGTCACTGAAAAAAGGCTAAAACCTACCTAGATTGATAGAGTGCGAAAGGTTTATTTGCAATTGATGAATTGAAAAAGAATTGATGTCATGTACTGTACTATTGATGCTATTGCTTCTGTTTAATATAAAACCATCTATGGTATAAAAAACATTACTCTAGATTAATAACACATTAACTTTATAAATATTAATGATATTACTAATTTGCATTTTAATCGAAAAATAATTATCAGATTTTGCATCACTAGAAATCAAAGACAGGAAGTTTAAAATTAATGTAAGTATAATTAATAATATCATGGTTATATTTTTGTATGTTTAAAATACAATAGGAAGTATTTTAATTAATCTATATAAATTTGCTAATCAACCCATCAAAATAGAACGGTATATGTCATAGTTTTCAACCTCATAACAAACAATATTTACTTTCTCTATACAAGGGTAGTTGAATAGATTATCTTTAATCGTGTGTAAGGCAATTTCTGCTGCTTTATCTTTCGGATAATCTATAAATACCAGTACTTATATTAGGAAATGAAATGGTTGTTACACCATTTTCATAAGCAAGTTTAAAACAATTTATGTAACAATTTTTTAATAATTCAACCTCATTATGACTACCGTCATTCCAACGAGGACCTACGGTATGAATGACATATTTAGCGGGTAGATTACCAGCAGTAGTAATTACAGCTTCCCCCACTTTACAACTTCCTTGCTTAGCTCGTATTTTTTGACATTCATCTAGAATTTTTTTCCTCCAGCACGATGAATTGCACCATCAACACCACTTCCTCCTAATAAAGAACTATTTGCGGCATTTACAATTGTATCAACAGGAATTTTAGTAATATCTCCATGAATAATTTCTATTTTATTTTTCATTTAATAATATATCCAAAAATTGCTTAATTGAATCTTCTTGTTTTTGAATTTCGATTGGTTCTAAAAGTACATTCATTACTTGCTTATCAACAAGTAGATCATAAATGTCAATATCTAACCAGCCTTTTGACCAGATATCAATACCTGCAATTTTTCCATTTCCTTCAATTACAACTCTTTCTAAACTACCAAAGTCTCCTTTCGGATATGAGCTGTAAGTTAATTTATAATTACTTAATTGAGGGGCAATATTATCTTTAAAATAGCGCATATCCATCATATTATTCCTTTATTTTTTATCAAGAATATTGATATTATTGACATTCAGTGTTAATGAACCTCCTTGCTTATTCAGTTGGTATTTTTGAGACGGTTTTGCATCACTTCCTAACATTTTATACCAACCATCTTTACCACCTTGAATTAAGCTATTACTTGGTACATCGAATTCTACATATACAAAACCTTTTGGTGCAGCACCTTTAAAATCATTTACTCCATTAATTGATATAAATGTTTATCCACCGCCACCTTGAATAACTTTTCCTGTACTTTGCATTTGAGCGAGTTCCTCTGGGAACATCCAACGACCAACTCTCGTTATACTGACTCCATTAACAACCCTTGTTTCACCTAGTTTTAATGACTGATTAATATTATTTGTTGCTACACTCTCCTTTCCGGCATTTATATCCGGTAATTCCGATGTTGGTTTCTTTGCCTTATCATAATTGGATATTTTACTTGTCCCATCGGGATAAGTCACCTTCATTGTATTGTCATTTACGGTAACTAGACTTCCTTTTGGAATCACTTCACCATTTGGGAGTTTTACATTTTCAGTCAATTTCACTGTTGTATTTGCTGCAATCGTACTACTTTCAACTATTTTGGTTTCTCCTTGTGCTACAACACTTGTTCCTTTGGTGATAATATTTGTTTCAGGTGTTTTATTAAGAAACTCTTTTAGTTTTTTAGCTAGTCCAGGCGTAAGTTCTCCACTTTTTTCCATTGCCATTAACGCTGATAGTTCTTTTAATTGCGCTTTAGATAATGACTTAGCTAATTCAGCCGCACTCATTCCTAACCCTGCAGCAGGCATTGCTTCTTCGCCAATAGTTTCCATCACCCAAATTGCTACTTGATTTGCGCATAATACTGGATTAACGGAACAAGCAGCCATTCCCGCTTCTGCGGCTTTAACAATAGCTAAACCAACACCAACGTAATTATTCTCAACCGCATTTTTACTACTACTAATAGCTGCACTAGCATCACCAATATTACCACCGTCGGCAGCTATCGCAAGACCTGCTGCTAACTGCGATAGTGCACTGATGGTTTCTTTATTTAATTGGGTTCCCTAGTAAGCTAATTATTTTATTTTTATCATAAGATAAATCTATTCCTGAAGGTAATTCACTAATATAAGGAGAATAATTAGGTTGATTATTAGTTAAATACAAATGTATTCGTTTTAAATTATTGTTGATTAATATAAGTCCAATTCCCTAGCGTAAGAATTTATAATATTTGAATTTTTCATGGCCGCTATATTCTTTAGAATCTTCTGATATCACTAGTTTTTCTCCTATAGAATTCATCAAAACAACAAATTTATCGGGTGTTTCGGATGTACTTAAAGCTTCAATAAACTCTTTCCATTCTAACATAATGAATAAATCCCCTTTTCTTTGTTACGTGTCTTTATCTTATTAATACAGCCAATGTTATCAAACAAAGAGTCCCATTTTTATTAAACTCAAAATGTAATGAATAATGTGTCATATGATATAATATCCAACGATTCACATATCCCAAAAAAGGACTTTGTTCATTTCCACCCACTTTTAATGGTTTCCCTAATAACTCAATGACCATTTTTTCAGTATATTGAAAATCGATCCCATTCAATAATTTTCCATGATATATAGAATAATTATCCTTTTCCTTACAAAAGAATTGAATATGATTCAGATATTTTTTTCGAAAACCGATAAGCATACCTGTTTGAAAAAACTCATAATATTTAGTTCGATCAGGATCATTATATTCAATAAGATCTTCTGATATTTCAGGATTTTCACCAATTTCATCTTTTAGCGTATAAAACTCTGAAGAATTTTCAGATTTACCTAATACATTAACTAATTGCTGCCATTTAATCATGATCAATAGATCCCCTTTTCTTTGTTACGTGTTTTTATCTTATTTATGGCATCTTCTATTAATTTCGGATCATACCCTTTTTCAATCATATTTTTTCGTAATGCGTCTGTATCTCTTTTAACTGCTTCATAAAGGTTTTCTGCATCTTTCATGATTTGTTCTGCAGTGTTTTTACCTCCATATGTTGGTCCTGCTTGATGAACATCTCTAGGAACTTCAACCGCTGTTGCTTCTGCATATAGTTTTTTCGTTTCTGTTGGAGTTAAAGGTCGTCCAAGTCTGGTTTCTTCAGCCTTTTTTAATGCAGCAAATGATGGAATATGATCATGCTCTAGTCCATCACCAACTTTTGCCTTTGCTTTAAGTTCCCTAAAAGGGCCGACATCAAGAGCTTTTACTTTATCCTGAGCTTCTTGAGCCAACTCAATGGCTTTTTTTGTATCGCCTACTTTTAAAGCCGCTTTCGCTTCTTTTTAAGAGCTTACCAACTACATCACCTAAACCAGGTATTAATCTAACTGATGCAATAGTATAATCAATAATATCTTCAGCTTCAGTAAATGCTTTTGCATCACCTATTATTGGAGTAAAATCAAGGAGTGTATTTTCTATATTAGCTAAAAGTTCACCGGCCTCTTTATAGGGTTCTATAATTTCTTTCTGAATTTCAGCAGACTGCTCAAGTATAGCGTGTTCACGTGCATTGTCATCTAAATTATTACAAACATCATCTGTATAGCAATTGTATTGAGCTATCATTTTTGATTCTGTGAAAAAGAAATCAAAAACAAGATTCTCTTCATTATTCTCAACTGCATTTTTACTGCTACTAATTGCTGTGCTAGCATCGCCAAAATTACCACCGCCGACAGCAACGGCAAGGCCGGATGCTAACTGCGATAATGCGCTGATGGTTTCTTTTTCTTCTTCGGTTAAATCTTTGACTTCTTTGCCATACAGTTGTTTGCGGATGATATCTGCTGCTATTTCTCCGACCACAGCACCAGCTCTACCGGCAAGTCCTGAGTTACCTTGTAGTTCCGCAACCACTGCGCCGAGTATGGAATGCGCAATTAACCTTGCGGTTTCGTTATCACCGGCTTGTATCTTTATCTGCTCAGCCAGCCATGGAGCGCTGGTGAACTTAAGAAGTAAATACAAGATGTAAAAAATCCCAGTTTTTGGGGCTGGGATCTGCTTTTTAGTATATTTTATCTCCATTTATATATGCTATCCGTGCTTCATTTAGACTCATCTTATTAGCTCCACCAGAAAAATCAGGATCTTCAAATTGAACTGGATCATCTTCCCAGCCGCATATATTACAGATTTCATACTCTCCAGGTGAACTAATAGTTTCATTTCCACAACAAGGACAAAAATACTTATCGTTTATATCTATCATTTTTGTTTATCCCAATATTCCATACCTTTTTCCGGCTTATACATTGTTCTCGGTGTACCATCTGCATTTTTTATAGCAAATATATTTGTTTTTGGATTGTAATATAAAGTATCTCCATTTTTTCTAACTTTTATTAGAGTTCCTTCTGGCGGACTTCTAACAAAATTATGAGTTGCATCAACATATTGTTTTGCATTTTGATATTCAGGGAAATCGCTTTTATGTTTATTCCAATGTTCATAGGCATTTTCAACGGAAGTTCTTTCTTTTGTTTCCGCCCAAATTGTATCATCTTTTTGTTTGCCCTTACTTTTTATATCCGTAGTTTTACCAGTATCTGTTGGTTTTGTGACTCCACTGCTTGCTTGAGAATAAAGAGATTTTAGACGCCATGATTTTAAAGCATCAGGCTAAGCAGTTGATTGGTTAAAACAGGGCGGCTAAAGAAGAAGTAAAAGCTAATGCAGTAAACAATAGCGCAGCATTAAGGTGCTCGAACACCTTAACACTGCTAACCACAACTAACTATCGAGGAGTTAACTATGGCTAAGGCACATTCTAAGCTAAAATCAACCACAGGAAAAGCACCTGCACTACAACCCACTGAGTGATTTTATACCGTCGGTTATGTGCCACAAGGCGCAAATCGCAACCCCAGACCACAACTGGCCATTAAGGGTAGATGGTTGGAACAGATAGGCTTTTATGTTGGTTGTACAGTTATCATTAAAGTTAAGCAAAATAAACTTATTATTAAACTAACAAGCAAGTTTTAAAAAACAATAAAAGATCCTCACACAAATTAGGTGGGGATTGATACTTATTCAACGGGCTCTAATGAAACAGCCATTTCTAATACTATATCTAAGTAAGCTTTTTCGCCATTATGATTTCGCCGTTTCAGTTCATCATATGCGTAAATAATTTCAACTTTAGCCCCTTTTTGAAAAAGCTTTTTATCCTTGTAATTAATATAGTTATAAATGCTTTCTTCAACTTCGGAACCATCATCTAATAGTAAACTAAAAGCATTATCTACAGAAGAAGGATCTTGACCTGCCACATAGGTTCTAGTTATTACTCCCGACACGTGCAGTAAAGGCATTTTTCCTTGTTTAATACTATTCCACCATTCTTTAGAACCAAAAAGGCCATTTGTACCTTTTAAACCCATATTTGGTCTCGACTTATCGAGCGTGAGTGACTGTGTCATTACAATTTGCTCAGGATTATCTTTTAACTCTTCAGATAAAAGATAAACTAATTGCATAGGAACTTTTGAATTTTCTAACTTTAATAACATATTTCTTACCTTTTATTTTACTTTTTCAAAATGGACAATATTTTTATTAAAAATCTCTATGCCTTTACCTTGCCCAAGTTGGGTTGTCATTTGCCCTCCTTCCACTTTGAATCGAGTATTCGTATTCATCCATTTTCCTGTTTGAGTAGACATATTAGGGAATTGTGTACTTGCTGGTTTGTTTGCTGAAATCCCAATTTTTTCAAGCTGAGAAAACGTCCCTGGTTTAACTACTATTTTAACCGTAATGCCGTTATACTTTGATGAATATTTTAATACTGGTGAAACAGAAGTTTCAGTCGTTGCTGGCATTATACCTGTTCGCTCAAATTGCTTAAACTGTTCTGGTGACATAGTTCTATAAACAATTTCATTTCCATAAGCATCATATTGTTGTACTGGACTAAGTGGATTTTTAGATTGAGTTACTGGCACTCCAATCCCTTCCCTTGCAATCTGTGTAGGTCCCGCCGTTCCCTTTCCAGCATTCCCCAAGCCTTTCTCATTTACTACATGCTCCCTAAAGTTAGACGATTCTCGAGCTTTTACACTTGCATCAACATTTGTCTCAACATTATCTTTAACCTTATTTGTAGCGGAAGCTCCCGATGTCGGTTTCACTGTTTTATTTGCTGGAATGGCATTACTTCCTACTACTTTGGTTTCACCTTGTGCAACTATATCAGTTGTTTTCGGAATATTTTTATCATTTTGTCTAGGTAAAACTCTACTTCCTAAAGAACTATAGATAGCAGCTGTAATACCGTCAGCAGCTACTTTTGCTAAATGTGCTTCTAACCAACCACAATTAGAGCAATTATCAATGATATCTGAATACCATAATGCTGAGTTTTTATATGCATTTCCTACTAAACTATCTTGTATATATAACTCTCTATAGTAAGTATCTATTAAAGATATCTTATAACGCATCTCAGCTACACAAACTTGATCCCCTGCTTCCCAACAAGATTTTAATTTGCTAATATTTGCAGCCGATTCAACGGCCATTTCCCGTCTTATAGATTGTTCACATTTTGGATCATAATCACAAGCTTTTAATCTTTGAGCATACTCTTGAGGACGCTTATCTGTTAAAAAGTTATTCTCAACCGCATTTTTACTGCTACTAATTGCTGCACTAGCATCGCCAATATTACCACCTCCGGCAGCTACTGCAAGGCCGGAGGCTAGTTGAGATAGTGCACTGATGGTTTGTTTTTCTTCTTCGGTTAAATCTTTGACGTCTTTGCCATACAGTTGTTTGCGGATGATATCTGCCGCAACTTCACCGGCCACTGCACCGGCTCCACCAGATAATGCTGAGTTACCTTGCAGTTCAGCCACTACCGCGCCAAGTATAGAATGCGCAATTAACCTTGCAGCTTCATTATCGCCTGTATGCAGTTTTATCTGCTCAGCTAACCATGGTGCACTGGCGCCAGCAAGGCCCCCAGCAACATCACCGGTGATAATGCCGGTAATAATCGATACGGCTGAGTCAACGCCTTTACTAAAGTCATTGCCCATTTTACCATCTTTTGAGTCTTTACCGGCATCTTTATGAATGGTGCGCTCGAGCTCTTTAACCTGTGACGCTAACTCTTGTAAGCTAGTGACAATGTTTTGTTTGGTCTGTTCATCCTCTTTATTAAAGATAGGTTTGAGCTTACTATGGGCATTTTCGGTATCACGACTAAGTTCATTAATATCTTGTGTTTGCTTATCTTGGTCACGAATGATTAACTCACCGTCGCTGATTGCCGCATGCGTAATATTCGAGGCTTCATCGTTGTGAGCATAAACGGTTGGTTGGCCACTGGTCGGTGAAAAACCACCACTACCCGGTCCTTTACTTACCCCAACCGAGCCCGAGGCGCTGCTGACCTCATATTCGGCTTTGTTTTTAATATCATTAAAGCCAATAGTGCCGGTATCTAAGCGATTTTTTGACTGGTCAGCTTCAGAGGCTATCACCGCACCATTTAGTTGGGTATGTTCACCCACAGTAATATCATAACCTCCACTGCCAGCAAATATGCCCGATTGCTCGTTAACCGATTCATAATTACTCTTCATCCGGTCTTGAGCAAAATTAGCACTCGCACTACTTGCACCATAGCAAAATGGTGGTACACAGATGCTGGCACTCGCACCAACACTGGTGTGTTTAGCATCATATTTTTCTTTATCTTGTTCACTACTGATGGTTAAGTGACGACCTATATCGGCAATGACTTGCTCACCAGACAGCTCCGCTCCCGTTAAAATAACATCACGGCCACTTTGGATGTTAAGTGTATTACTAGCTGTAATCTTGCTGTTGTGATTGATATCACTGAAACTATTTTCTTTACCTTTGGATTGACTGGCGGCTAGCTCAAGTGAAAAGCCATTTTGCCCCCCCACTAATCCAAAGCCGACACCAACACCATAGTGACTGCCAGAATCCGTGCTTTTCAATTTTTCAGTGCTGTTTGCTGAGTCAAATTTGATATCATTACCCGCATTGAGATTGACATCTTTACCTATAATTTCAACGCCTTTGCCTTCAATATTTTCTTTTGCATTAATATTCACATTTTGACCAGCATGAATAACCGTACCGGCTTGAGTATGACTGTTATACTCTGTTTTTTGTTTTGAGTTATCTGCCGTTACACTTACATTGACTTTAATTAAAGAGGCAGAACCACCATCACCATCATTAGCATTACTCTCCGCATTTACGGTTGGTTGGTTTATTTCTGCCGAGGAATCAGCCGCCGTTAAATTAGCTTGTGCGGCATTTACACCGGCTTGTGCCATATAAATAGCGGCTAAACGTTTATCTTCCTTATTTTCAATCGCTTTTGCTGCTTTTTCAATTGACTGTGCTGCGGTGACCGCATAACCAGAGGCCGAGACTGTTACTCCATATTGTTTATTTTGAGTCTCTACTTTTTGGTAAATATTGTCCTCACTGGTTTCCATAATGACATTTTTACCCGTTAAGTTTACTGATTTACCAGCGGTAATATCGACACCCGCTAGGTTGACGTCATCACCTGCAATAACATTGATATTGCCTTTAGCACTGTTTAGTCCACTACGGATATTGCTTTGTGTTGCTTTATCTTCTAATTCTTTATATCGTGAATGTTGGTAACCAACTGTACCACTGTAGCCATCGCCATTTAATTCACCTACGACTTTATTGTAACCTTTACTTTCACTATGTGATTGATTTGTACTAGCACCAATATCAATATTGCCTTTTTCCGCACGTAAGTTGATATCATCTTGAGTATTTAATAGGCTACCTTTAATGTCAATGTTGCCTTCATGGCTATTGACGGAAATATTATTCGCCGTTAGTGTGGAGGCATTTTGACCCACTACATCACTATTACTTCGATTCCCTGAGCTTTCACTACCAAATGGTAAGATGCTTGCACCATGATTTGGGCTACCATTGATAAATCGTACTGATGAGCCCGCCGTTGGTCCGGCTGTCGTTGCACTCCAATTTTTACTCGTTGTTTTACTGTGCTCCAATTGTTTATCTACCGAGGTTTCAATAGCAACATGACGATTAGCATCAATAATGATGGCTTCACCTGCGGTTAAGTCACTGCCGCTAATGACGACATCGCCATGCGTTAATTGTCCTTGTGCATCCCTTTCCTGACTTTTAGTGGTATGAAGTTGTATATTGCCCGCTGCAGTTAATGTGCTACCATTACTATATTCACCGTGTAAACTTGATTCACTTTTCGTTGACGATTTATGGTATGAAATTGGGGATGAGGCTGGGTTACCTATATCCATGGTTAATGCGGTCAGTTCACTCGTAAATTGTTTCGCTTTTTCAACCTTATTACCTGAGGATTTGAAAATATCATGAATATTTTGCACACTCTCAGTTATTGGATTACTAAACGAAATACCCACCCCCGAAGATTTTGATTTGAAAGTCTGTTTTCTATCAACAATATCATGACCAGGGATAATCGAAATATCTTCACCACTGATGTCTATATGACCGGTGGCGCGTTTATCATCACCTTGTGCTCGACCGGCAATGATATCACTGCCACTAATGGTTACTTGTTTATTGGCCGAGATAATCACATTACCACCGGAGGTACCAACTAAACTGCCTGCTTGTGATTGATTAACTTCATTCGAGGTTGAGGTTGCCTTGGTTGATTGCGAACCAACACTTATTCCTTTTGAGCTGGTTGATAGTCCAGATTTTTTTGTTTTTTGTTCTTCATAACGGTAATAAGTTTCTTCTGCTGCTTCAATATTTACATTATTACCTGCATTGAGGTAGACATCTTGGGTGCCTATTACCATGCTACCCGATACATCTAAATCATGACCTGCTTTTATCAATATACTATCACCATAAAGTTCACTGCCTAACTGGGTAGTATTATCAATTTCAAGATGACGTGTTGTGCTTTTCTTATTCAGTAATCGATTGTTTTCTTTAGTATTATGATCCGTTAATGCCGTACGCTCTTCAGCTGCCATCAGATTAATGTCATGACCTGCTTGTAAAATTAATGATTTGTCCGCTGATACGGATGCAGCATGCGTATCAATGTTGTGGCCGGCTTGTAATGAAATATGGCCATTTGACTGAATTTGTGTACCCAGCACGCGACTTTCATCAATATCTCGATAATCGTTTTTACCAAAGTTGGCATGTGATGCAGTCTGAGTATTGACTTTATTTAACTCAATATCATGGCCAGCCTTGATTTGAGTTTTACTTGATTCACCACCATTGATAATCATTGCACCAGTCATGTTCACATCATGCCCAGCTTGAACAACAATATCGCCTCCTTTACTTTGTAACGACGCGACTTTATCAATCACAGTATTACGATTGAAATTACCCGGTCCATAGTTAACTTCGGTTGTATTGGTTGTTGTCGTCAATAAAATATCATTGATTGCTGATAAGTAAATATTTTCATCAGCCACAAAAGCGCCACGACTTCGAATACTCTCTGCCGCATTAACGGCGATACTGCCGGCTTTCCATATCCCTTCTTGTTCTATATTGTGGCCTGATACACTGAGTTGGTGCTGAGCAATAAGATTACCATTCGAATAAATGTCACTATCACTCTCAATTTTAACGTTACGTCCAGCTAATAATGCTCCATCAGTTGAAAGTTCAGGACGATTAACAATATAGACTTTCGGGACTAACACTTGTTGTGGTTGACCATCAACAATCACCGTTTGACTCACTAACCAAACCATATCATTAGTAAGTTGGGCCATCTGCTCTGGGGTGAGTGCGACCCCAATTTTAAATTGATATTGGTTCGCAAACATAATGCCGGCATCCATCAGTGCCTTATATTGCTCAATATCGCTTTGATAACCAGCAAGATAACGTTGACCTGTCAAAGCTATAATTTGCTGTTGTAGCAACTGTTGTTCGTAATAACCATCGCCTAACCGTTTTTGGATAACATCAGGATCGGTTTTAATTCGATTGGTCATATAATCAGAACTTAACCATTTTTTACGATTGGTAAAACGGCGGTCGGTTTCGATTAAATAAAGGCTTTCAGGGTCTTTATTGACCGTATATAAACTGTTATCTGGTAGGGTTAAATTTGGCTCAATGGTGCTGATTGCATTAACTTGTGCTATTTGACGGTCACTGCTGTCAACTATTACCCCTGTTTGACTTTTCTCAGGTGTATTGACTGTAGTGCTTGAAACAAACTGATGTTCAGCAATTTTACCCGCATCTAAGTCTAAACTGGTTTCAACTATATTGTTATAATTCGTTGTTCGCGTCTTCGAGGAATACTTTCTTTTGGCTCCACCATGCCACTTTCTATCATGACGAACTTGATAGCCTTCATCAGTAACACGATCTATCCCTTTAGTGGATATATTATCTAATAATCCTACCGATAATTGTAATGCTTCTCCGGCAACGATTTTACTGTTGCTATTGATAACATGATTCGCATCAATCAGTAAATCTTTACCTGATATAATTTCAGCCGGCTCTGTTTCAATGATTTGGGTTTGGTAATGTTTTTGGGTGTAATTGTATTCAATATATTTATAATGTGAACGACTTGTGCCATCTTCATTATAGGCAATCAATGTCGGGTATTTCTTCTTATCATGTCCTTTCCTAATTTTATAATTATTACCACTGTATCGTTTATTACTATTATAAAAAGCAAACTCTAATTTATGTTGTTGGCTAATTTTGACTAATTCTGTTTTAAAATTATCATTAATATTATTAATTTTATTTGCATAAATCGTCATATCATCTGACGATTCAATACGTGCAGAATGGTTGTTAATAACATCAGCATTAATTTTAAATTTTCCTAAACTTAAGAGCAAAGCGTGGCTATAATTGTTTAAGATTTTTGTATTGAGCTTAAAATCATGACGAGCAGCAATGACCGGCGCATGCTCATTATTGGCTTGGTTATTGAGTGTCTGTACATCAATTTGTAAATCATCACTATAAATTTTACCGGTATTTAAATTATTTAATGTGGTGACGTTGATGTCAGTCACCGTACCGTCGATTAAACCATAATTGGTCAATGTATCGTGTGTTAAATTCAGTAAATCGCTACTTATTTCACCCTTTTCACTGTTAGTTAATTGTTGACTCATTATATCCAGTTTTTTGCCCGACAAGATAAGCTGGTCATTTAAAATATCCTGCTGCGTTTGAATATATATATTATTATTGGCAATGATGTCACTTTGGTTATGAAATGAATCAACGAGTGTTAATCGAATATCATTTTCGGCTAATAATTGACCATCACCACTCAATTTATCCGCATCAATAGCTAAATCATAGGCTAAAATTTTAGCGTCTTGATTCTCCATATTCCCAATTGCAAACATCGCAGCTTTTTGAATCAGCATGTTGGCTTTTTGATTCAGTAACTGTTGCGCTTTAATATCTAATTGGTCAACATTAAATTTTGCTTGGCGGTTATCAATTGTCTTTGCATTAATCTGAGTCGCCCCCAAACTTTGAACTATCGCTTGCTGATTATCGATTTCATTTGCAGACAACGAAATAGTTTGCTCTGAGATAAATGTCGCCCCAGAATTATTAATATCATCAGCATCAAGGGATACATTACCTTTACTACTGATTTTTGCCTCACGATTGTTAATCGTCTTGTTGGCAATAAAGGTGCTGTCTTTTTCTGATAATGTTTGTGCTTTTTGCAAGCTAATTTGTTGCCCTTGTGCATGAATATTCCCTTTAGCCATCAAGGAAATATCATCACCATCAATCGTTTTTCCCGCTTTTATGGCAATATTTTCGTTAGAAAAAATGTGGCTATCTGTTGCAGAAAGGTTATCTTGTGCGATTAATTTTATATTTTGGTCGGCTTTTATTATGCTTTGCTTAGCACTCAGTTCTTTGCCTGAGATATTAATGGCATTAGCGATTTGTTGACTGTTATCTAAATTAACATCACCACTTGCTTGTACGTTAATTGACGCGCCAGCCAAGCTTTTCCCTGTTAAATGGGCAGTGGTAGTGTTGATGTCTAATGAACCATCTTGACTCAATTTTCCATGGCTATCAACACCCGCAGCAAGTGTCCCGGTTTGACTGTTTTCAATCCTTTTGGCAGACATTGCGATATTTTTCTGTGCAACAAAACTCCCTGTATTTTTGACAGAATTTTTAGCACTGACCTGAATATCTTTTTTGGCGTACAACTGTTTGTGATTATCAACGGTGTGTTGGCTATTTAATATTACATTTTTATTAGCCTGTATCGCACCGCGGTTAGTAATTTTACCATCGGCACTAATGCTAATATTGTTGATGCTGGCACCTAATTCACCTGCATTATGCACACCGACCCCTTTTTCGGTGCCCACCATGCGTATTGAGCCGGCATACATCCCGCCAAATTGCGAGACATCAATAGATACCTCTGGTCTTTCACTTGGATTAGTATCGTCTAAAGGCTCAACGCTTTGGCTGTCTTGACTAACCTTATTTTTCCCCGTTACCACATTAAGCTCATTTGCCCAAATAGCCGAGTTGACGGATACAGTATGGGAAATTAAATCGGTATAACTTTGCTCTGAACTATTTAGTCCTTTCCCGGTGACAGTAATCTTGCCTTGCTCAACCCGATAACCCGTTAACTCGCCATTTTGTAGAATAGGTTTACCAGTCGTAAGTGTTGAACGACTGGCATTGATAAAGCCACAACCATTACAGGTAATGCCTGATGGATTGGCAATGATAACTTGTGCCTTTTGACCAGCGACTTCAAGAACACCATTGAGTTGACTTGGATTACGAGAGTTGACCTCATTTAAAATGATTTTAGCTGGTCCGCTGCTTTTTAAAAATTCATTACCTTGTACATGACCAGCAATTTGTGTCTGACTGATTTTACTGCTGTTGTTTAATATTGCCCCTTGCTGTGCAACATCAAATTGTCGATATTTATTATGGGAAACCCCTTTTTTGTTTGGTGTTTGAATATTGACCTGTGTAATACCGTTAGCGGTATTAATCACTTGTGGTTGTTGATGTTTCGCGGCTTGTTTATCGGCAACTATATCACTGGCACCATAAACGGGTGAACTGAGGGTGACAAAACCCAATGAAATAGATACGAATAAGGTTATCGGTTTAAGTGTATAAAAAAATGATTTGAGCAGTGGTAACTTTTCATCCATAGCAGTTTTTTCTTTACCAACTGATGTTTTAGCGATTTCCGCTACCACCATTTGTAGACCACGCTTTTTATTAAAAATAACTCGATATAACTTCTTATTCATCATCTATTCCTTACTTAATACTGCTTATTCTTGTTTTAGATTAACTACGGTAAAACATTAGAACTTGCCTTTGTATGTATTTATTGCTTCGTATGACTAAATAATTATTTTAATAGTTCCAATTAACATTAAAACCCAATGTTAATGGGTTGGTTTTAAAACCTTTTGGTTTGCGGATTGGTTTACCGGCAAAGAAATCATAATAAAAACCATAATTATTTCCACGAATACCAACTACGCCACCGGTTAAGTGTCGACCTAGTAGGTACTCACTTTTATTGCCCGACACTTCACCCGTATCGATACCTAAATATGGCTCATGATTAAATGGCCCTTGCCAGGAAAGTTCATTACGCAAGTACCAGCCACGGTCTGCTTTTAATGTTAATTCCCCATCAAAACCACGTACAGACCAACGGCCACCAATTGAAAATTGGTCTGGTGAAGTCAAATCATCACCACGGGTATATTGGCCTTGATAGTCTAAACGATAGCGAAACGACTGCTCTTTCACTTTAAATGGCACATTGGCGGAAAAATTAACCAGAAAAATATTTGACAATGCACTGCTGGTATCTTCAGGATTGTCTTCTTCTGGTGCTTTTCTTGCGTTAAACCAGCGAACCCCTTTTTGATAGCTAACACCCACATCTAAAGTCATATCGTCAATATAATGTCGATGCTGTAACCCTAATTGCCAATGCGTAGTTTTGCGTTGTTGGAGCTCCATTTCAGTGTCATTAATATAGTTATGGGATTCACGAAGAGTAATGCCATAACTTAAGGTTGTTTTTTGTGATTCATTACGATGAATTACTCGGCTGATTTGTACATTAGCATTGCGGCTACGACCACTATACTCAAAATTCTCATTTTGACCGGCTATCGTTTGATGGTATTTATTGCCGGATAATGATGCGCTCAGTAACCAATAGCCATAAGGGATAGAATAAGATAAAAGGAAGTTACGTGAGCCATATTTTCCTTTACCATTAATATCGTGACCACCGGAGACATAAAACGCATCGCTTAAGGATAATAGATTGTCTAAATATAAAGTCGCACCAGCTTGGTCTCGGCCAGTCGATTTTGTCCCCGAATCATCAACCGATAACCCTAATCGCCATATTTTGCTTTGCTCTCGCGTGATGACCACATCACTTTCCCCGGGTTTATCACCCGGTACCAGTTTCATTTGGCTGGAAACTGTTGGTAACCGCTGTAGGTTCTCCAGACCTTGTTCGATATCACGTAAGTTAAGAGGTTGATTTTCTCTTACTGGCATTGCGCTATACAATTGAGCATATTTATCACTATCATCACTGTAGTAGAGTTTTCGTACTTTTCCTTCCACTAATAATAGTTTTAATGTGCCTGACGTTAAATCTTGCTCTGGAGCTACTACTCGAGTGGTGATATATCCATAGCTAATTAAGCGGTCTTGTATTTTAGTCATCAATAAATTGATACCATCTACACCTAAACAACGGTGCTCAGCTTGACGAGCCAGTTTATTGATAGGAATAAACCAAGGTAATTTATCTCGTTCTAATAATTGCACTTGATTAATATTGAAACAAAATGATTCAGTTGGGAAATGGATATCACTTGTTTCATGAGTAGGCGGTAATAAATGGATATCAGGTGCCGAAGGCGTTAGTGTATCTTGAAGGGCTCTATCACGTTCTTGTTGGCGGATAAGTTGTTGGTCACTTAGTTGTTGCGTTGGTGGTGGTTCAGCTAACGCAACAAACGAGGGAATGATAATGGCACCCCAGACAAATAAATGTTTTTTAATCGATAAATTCATCATATTAATTACAAAATAACATCACATAAAAATAGACATAAAAATCATGCTAACAACAAAATACAGGAAGATCCACGCTAAAAAACTGTTATATATCAATTTATAATATCTTTTAATGATATATTCAATATCATTCGTATTGTTTATTTCAACTACTTATTCGATTAATCAAGCTATTACTTTAATTTTATGTTTATATTTAGTACAGTGTGGTTAGATGAATAACAGTAAAATGACGAGGATATATTGATGATGAAGCTAGAATATTTATCATTTAAAATGATCCTTTTTGCTTTTTGGAATTAAATAATAGTAATTATTATTTAATAAACCATTATGCTTAACTTCAGTTTTATGAAAATAAGTTTACATTCTATTAAATATACTATGCCAATTTAAAAGTTGAAGAAATATCCGGAATTTATTATAAGTAAGAACGCTTAAAAAACTTTCTTGTTAAAATTATCTGTAATGTAATATGTAGCATTATTAATCTCTCCCAAAGCAACCAAACTGAAATTTGGTTCATATTCAGTTAAACAATCTATAGAGACCATTTCTTTATTACTATTTAATATTTTATCAATATACCTTGTATTCCTTTTAATAAAAGATAGAATCCAGCTTATGATTTGATAGTAAAAATATTTAGCACATGAGCAAGAAATCAAAAAGTAAGCCCACGAGTAGAGATTTAGAGAACATTAGTAAGTTTTTAAGCTATGTTTTAAGGCATAAACCAGAATCTATTGGTATCACATTAGATAGTAATGGTTGGGTTGGAATAGATGTTTTAATTCGGCAAGCGAATAAACATCGTCAACAACTGTCGCATGATTTAATTAGCCAAGTCGTGATAACTAGTGATAAAAAACGCTTTACTCTATCCGATGATGGTTTAAAAATACGCGCCGCTCAAGGACATTCGACTAATCAAGTAAATATAGTACATGTAGAAAAAATCCCACCTGAATATTTATATCATGGTACAGCAACCCGTTTTCTAGATTCAATCATTCAACAAGGTTTGATTGCGGGCGAACGTCATTATGTTCATCTTTCAATTGATAAAAAAACAGCTATAGCAGTTGGTAAACGTCATGGAAAACCAGTTGTATTAAGAGTTAGTGCTTTAATTATGTATCAACAAGGTATTAAGTTTTATTTAGCCGATAATGGCGTTTGGTTAACGAAGAATGTACCAAGCCAATTTTTAGAAGTTATTTAAATTAAATCTGCATCATTGAAAAAATAATTTCTAGTCAATGTGCAAATAGAGTTAATTAGAGCATTACTGACATTCAGATTAATTAACTAAATTAATGAAAGCATCGCTGTTAGTTAAAACTACTTTTAAAAATAGATAATAATATGATTAGTTTAACGTATTCTTTGCTCATTCTTTCGATCAAATCATATCTCAATGCTAGTTCGACATAACAATTTTCAAATATTACCGTATAGAAATCATCGACATTCACAAAAATAGCGGTTATTGTATATTTATTCATCTAAGCTGTTTTACTGATTAAGTTGTTTGCAGGTTTTACATTTAATCATAGTTTTAATCATAGTTTAGATGTGTAGTTCCCTTCTTTTTATTTTTTTCATAACGATATTCAGGTTAATTAGGAGCCTAAAATGCAGCATATTATGGAAACGATTAGAAAAACAGAGCAAGAGTTTATTGATATTCGCCATCAAATTCACCAACATCCTGAATTAGGTTTTGAAGAACATAAAACCAGCGATTTAGTGGCAAGTAAATTGGCTGAATGGGGCTATGAAGTACATCGTGGTTTAGCAAAAACCGGTGTGGTTGGTGTTTTAAAAAATGGCTCTAGTGATAAAAAAATTGGTATTAGAGCCGACATGGATGCACTACCTATTATTGAAGCATCAGGAAAACCGTGGAGCAGTCAAACCGATGGTAAATTCCATGGTTGTGGCCATGATGGTCATACCACTATTTTGCTTTGTGCAGCCAAATATCTTGCCGAAACCCGTCACTTTGATGGCACTTTGCATGTTATTTTTCAACCAGCTGAAGAGTTGTTATATGGTGGTAAAGTAATGGTTGATGACGGTTTATTTAAACAATTTCCTTGCGATGTCATTTTTGGTATCCACAACATGCCAGGTTTTAAAGAAGGTCATTTTTATTTCAAAGCCGGCGCACTTATGGCCTCATCCGATACGATCCATATTCATATTAAAGGTAAAGGTGCCCATGGGGCAATGCCAGAAAGAGGAATTGATGCAACACTTGTTGCTTGTTATATCGGCACGGCCTTACAAAGCATTATTTCTCGTAATGTATCACCATTTGAGCAAGCTGTTATCACGATTGGTTGTATTCAATCAGGTGAAGCGCCGAATGTTGTTAATAGCGATGCACTAATGAAGTTAACGGTTAGAGCACTGGATAACGATACTCGTGCTTTATTACTTAAACGGATTAGCGAAGTTGCAACTGCGCAAGCAGAGAGTTTTGGCGCCTCAGTACAAATTGAGCATGTGAATGGTAGTCCGGTATTAAATAATGGTACAGATGCAACCAAATTTGCATTAGAAGTCGCACAAAAATTAGTCGGTGAAGATCGCGTGCATGATAATTGTCATCCTTTTATGGGCAGTGAAGATTTTGCTTTTATGTTAGAAAGTAATCCTAATGGCTGCTATATGATTATAGGTAATGGCGATGAACCCGGTTTTTGTAGTGTGCACAATCCTGGTTATGATTTTAATGATAAATGTATTGTTACCGCTGCATCATATTGGGTGGCATTAACTGAAAGCTATTTAAACATATAAGGATTAATGTGCAGCTATGTCAAAAATAAATATGTCAAATTCAAAAAATTTTCCAGCAAAGCAGTTTAAAAGTTATAACCGATTAACTTTAGGTATTGTATTAGGGGTGATTACTTTTTGGCTTTTTGCTCAGTCTATAGTCAATGTTGGGCCGGCGGTTCAACATAGTATTGGTATCACTCCTGCATCGTTCAATTTAGCCGTCAGTTTAACCGCGCTGTTTTCTGGTTGTTTTATTGTCGTTGCTGGCGGACTCGCTGATCGCTTTGGCCGAGTTCGTTTTACCTATTTAGGTTTTATTTTAAGTATTATTGGTTGTCTTTGTTTGATCTTAGCCCGAGGTGAAGTACTTTTTACCATTGGTCGGATTATTCAAGGCTTATCTGCTGCTTGTATTATGCCATCGACGTTGGCATTAGTGAAAACCTATTATGAAGGCAAAGATCGTCAACGAGCATTAAGTTTTTGGTCAATTGGCTCTTGGGGTGGTTCAGGAACTTGTGTACTTGCCGGTGGGGCAATAGCCACTTATTTAGGTTGGCAATGGATTTTTATTATCTCAATCATCTGTGCTATGTTAGGTATGCTGTTATTGAAAGGGACACCAGAAACTAAAATTGATGATCCATCAAGTTTGCCCAAATTTGATTATGTTGGGCTATTCGTTTTTGTTATCACGTTAGTTACGTTAAACCTTGTCATCACCAAAGGATCTACTTTTGGTTGGACTAGTATAACGACATTATCACTCGCTATGATATGTTTGGTTTTTCTGATTTTATTTTTTGTTATTGAAAATCGCAAAGCGAATGGCGCATTTATAGATTTTTCACTGTTTAAAAACGTCCCTTATCGTGGTGCTACCTTATCTAACTTTCTGCTCAATTCTGTTGCCGGTACATTAATTGTTGCCAGTACTTATACCCAACAAGGAAGAGGCTTTACCCCTTTCGAAAATGGATTATTGACCATAGGTTATTTAGTTTCGGTTTTATGTATGATTCGAGTTGGTGAAAAAATCTTACAAAAAGTCGGGGCGAAAAAACCAATGTTACTCGGGCCGTTAATTACCGGTTCAGGTATTGCTTTGATGACGCTGACTTTCTTACCCGATATGTTTTATATTATTTCGGTGTTAGCCGGCTATATTTTATTGGGTCTTGGCTTAGGTTTTTACGCTACTCCATCAATTGATACCGCAATAGCTAGTGCTCCGGAAGATAAAGTTGGTGTTGCATCAGGAATATATAAAATGGCAAGCTCATTAGGGGGTGCATTTGGTGTCGCTATTTCAGCCTCAACCTATGCTGCAGTTATTGCCAGCGGTCAAAGTGTCGCCACAGCGGCGGCAATTGGATTGTGGATTAATGTTGGCTTTTGTCTGTTATGTTTTATTTCAATTTTAATTTTAGTGCCCAATAATGCCGGCAAGAATAAATAAGTTAGCATAACTTTTTTATCATTTTAAATTAGGGATAAATCTTTTCGCATCTATCCCTGTTTTTTAATTAAAACTTTTATAAAACAATTTTTACAACTCTGAAAAATAAACCCATATAACTTAAAAATTATATGGGTTTTGAAATAGAAAGATCTATTTAAAATATTTAGTTATCTGTAGATAAAACTTATTTGCCAATACAGAATGAACTGAATATTCGTCCTAATAAATCATCAGACGTAAATTCACCAGTAATTTCACTTAGCGCTTCTTGAGCCAATCTAAGTTCTTCCGCCAATAGTTCGCCAGCATGGAATGTGGTAAGTTGATATTGACCATTATTTAAATGCTCTGCTGCTTTCTCAAGTGCTTGTAGATGTCGACGTCGAGCCAGAAAACCACCTTCGGTGCTACTAGTAAAGCCCATAACCTGTTTGAGATGATCACGTAATAATGTAATACCTTCACCGGTTCTTGCTGATAGTTGAATAAGACAATAGCCATTTTGTTCACTATAACCTAATGGTTCTCCAGTTAAATCAGCCTTGTTGCGAATAACTGTGACTGGTAAGTTTTTCGGTAAACGTTCAATAAATTCTGGCCAGAGTTTTTCTGGATTTGTCTCATTAGTTGTTGTACTGTCGACCATAAATAAAACGCGATCGGCTTGATCAATTTCTTGCCATGCTCGCTCAATACCAATACGTTCAACTTCATCACTAGCTTCACGTAAGCCGGCAGTATCGATTATATGTAAAGGCATTCCATCAATATGGATATGTTCACGTAAAACATCGCGCGTTGTTCCAGCTATATCCGTTACGATAGCGGCATCTCGTCCAGCTAATGCATTAAGTAAACTTGATTTACCAGCATTAGGTCTACCCGCTATGACGACTTTCATGCCTTCACGCAATAATGAACCTTGTTTAGCTTCTTGACGGACTTCGTTTAGTCGTTGTATGACTTGCTCAAGTTCTGCCGCTATTTTCCCGTCAGATAAAAAGTCTATCTCTTCCTCTGGAAAATCAATAGCAGCTTCAGTAAAAATACGTAGGTGAATTAATGCTTCAACCAGTGTATTAATTTTTTTAGAAAATACGCCTTGTAAAGAAGATAAGGCTGATTTTGCTGCTTGCTCTGAACTGGCATCTATTAAGTCTGCAATGGCTTCGGCTTGTGCTAGATCCAATTTATCATTTAAGAAAGCTCGCTCTGAAAATTCACCCGGCCTTGCAATCCGCACACCAGGAATATCTAAAATACGTTTTAATAGTAGATCTAAAATAACTGGACCACCATGCCCTTGTAGTTCAAGCACATCTTCACCGGTGAATGAGTGTGGATTGGGAAAGAATAAAGCAATCCCCTCATCTAAGGTTGTACCATCCGATGCTAAAAAAGGTAAATAATGAGCATAACGCGGCTTAGGTAAAATACCTAAAACGGCTTTAGCAATATCTTGCGCTTTAGGGCCCGAAACACGCAATATTCCGACACCACCACGACCGGGAGGTGTCGCTTGTGCAACAATTGTATCTGTATTCATATTTATCAATTTTAATTTAAATAGCAATGGTTAATCATACCACGACAACCATTAAAAATCTGTAAAGTGAAATAGTCTGAAGCAATAAGACCAATTAATTATCAAGTTTAGTTTCAACATAATCTAAGGGATGATCAAATAACCATGAGTTAAGTAAAGCTAATGGTTCTCTTATCATGGCAATATATTTATCAAAATTACTATAACTTAATGGTGCTGATAAACCTGAAATATCACCAATATTGGATCGTTTAGCTAACATGATTGAACGTAAAATATGGAAATCATTAGTGACCACAACTGTCTTTCCTAATGGCAAAACTTGATTAGCATAAACAAATTGTTGTGCCGTTCGCCTTGATCTATCTTCTAAATAAACCCTTGAAGGCTCAATCCCCTTTTTGATTAAGTAATCAGCCATCACACTCGCCTCAGTCGCCGATTCATCACTACCCTGTCCCCCGCAAACAATCACTTTTGTATTGGGATTAGCTTGTAAATAATTGATCGCAGTATTCAAACGAGTTTGTAACGTTAAAGGAGCCTGTGCTGGTGTACCAACAACTTGTGAACCTAATACCACCAAAGTATCAGCATTAGCTGCTGGTTTTTGGTGAGCAAAAATAAAAATAATAATATTACAAATAATAAAATAAAATAGTATTAATATCAGTAACCATCTAATTAATTTCGTGATTATCATCTAATACCTCTCATTTTTTAAAACAAGTGTCAAAATGGTCATCAACTAATCCCATTGATTGCATAAATGCATAACAGATCGTTGATCCCACAAAAGAAAAACCTCTCTTTTTTAATGCTTTTGACATTCTATCTGATATTTCGGTGCTAACTGGAACTTCACTTATGTCATTAAAGTGGTTAATGATTGGTTTACCATTAACAAAGGACCAAATAAATTGAGAAAAATCCTCATTATTGTTTTGCATTGCTAAGTAGGCATGAGCATTTTTTACAATGCTATTAAGTTTTAGACGATTACGAATTAAGCCTTCATTTTCAAGTAATGATTCTATATCAGTCGTCGTTAATTGGATAATTTTTTGCGGATCAAAATTGAAAAAGCATCGACGATATTCATCTCGTTTTTTTAGAACTGTAATCCACGATAATCCTGCTTGTTGACCTTCAAGACAGATTTTTTCAAATAGTTTTAGGCTGTCATATTGTGGATGCCCCCATTCCTTATCGTGGTAATCAATATATAACGTGTCATTGCTAACCCAACTACAACGTTTTTGTAGGTTATTTTTCATAGCTATTCTAACTTAATATTTTGAGATTATTATACTTGATAAATAGATTGAGTGTTTATATAAATCATTCATAAGTTTAGATTATAAATCTAACCAGCAGATAATTACTGTTGATTAAATTTTTTTATGATTAAAAAAATGTCTATTTATTATGGCAAAATGACTACTCACTATTAAGATTTAGTCAAAATAAAATTATTTTTTTAATTGCCTATATCAATTTAACTATAACAATAAGGTTTTTTCATGAGTCAGTCCGAGATTAATGCTGAATGGCAACCAGTGGCACGTCCATTGAACAGCAAAGATTTAAAAACATTGATATTATCCTCTTTAGGGGGAACACTAGAATTTTATGATTTTGTTATCTATGCACTCTACATTGATACCATTGTCAAACCGTTATTTTTACCCCATACCTTATCGCCGTTAACGTTAGATTTATTTGCTTGGGGAATTTTTGCAGCCGGCTACTTGGTTCGCCCTGTTGGTGGTATTATTATGGCGCACTTTGGTGATAAAGTTGGTCGTAAAAGAATGTTTACCTTAAGTGTGGCGATGATGGCTTTACCTACTTTTATCATTGGTATTTTGCCTACTTATGAAACAATTGGTATTGTCGCGCCATTACTATTGTTATTAATGCGGATGCTACAAGGCGCAGCTATCGGTGGTGAAATGCCTGGCGCATGGGTATTTATCGCAGAACATACCCCAAAACAACGTTATGGTTTAGGTGTCGGCACTTTAACCTCAGGCATTACTGGTGGTATCTTACTTGGCTTTTTCGTCACAATTATTATTGATCTCTATTTTACTAACCAAAATATTTTGGATTATGCATGGCGTATTCCTTTTATTATTGGCGGTATTTTTGGGGTTATTTCAGTATATTTACGCAAATTTTTATCTGAAACGCCAATTTTTAAAGAGTTAGCTGCACGTAAAGCTTTAGAAAAAAGTATACCTGTGGTTACCGTATTAAAAAAACACAAAACGGCATGTTTGCTTGTCGCATTACTAACGTGGTCATTATCCACCGCTATTATGGTCGGTATTTTAATTACTCCTGGCCGCATTGTTGGCGGTATGTATCATTTTGCAAATCTTGATTGGCGTATCGGTGGTTGTATTGCTGCTTTAACCTTATCTATTGGTTGTGTTATTGCTGGTTGGTTAGATGATAAATTAGGTACAGCAAAAACCGTTATCATCACATGGGGTGGCTTAGCAGTAGTCAGTATCTATTTTTATAGTTCTTTAAATGCAGATATTTCATTAACTAAACTTTATTCTATTTGGGCTGTATTTGGTTTGTTTATTGGCTCGATAGCCATGACACCAATTATCGGCACTAGAACGTTTCCACCGGCAATTCGTTATTCTGGATTATCGTTCTCTTATAATTTGGCCTACGCACTATTTAGTGCAATTACCCCAACGTTAACTATTTATTTGTTAAGCCCAGATCACTTATTAGGCGAATTTAGTTATCTTGGCGCAAGTATTTATATTTCAGCTGTCGCTTTACTAGCTGTTGTAGTTGGCTTTACTTCATTAGCCCAAAATGGCTGGCAAAATAAATCAGATCATTAAAGACTATTAATAAAAAACAGGGCAATCGCCCTGTTTTCGGTAAAAAGTAAGATAAATGATAAATATTAACGCATTGTAACAAATTCTTCCGCTGCTGTTGGATGAATTGCAATAGTATTATCAAAGTCTTTCTTGGTTGCTCCCATTTTCAATGCTACAGCAAACCCTTGTAATATTTCATCCATACCATAACCAATGCCATGAATACCAACAATTTTTTCTTGCTCACCAACACAGACTAATTTCATTCGGCAAGGTTGTCGATGCGATGTGACCGCGGTATACATAGCAGTAAAAGTAGATTTATAAACTTTGACGTTTTCTGGACCATATTGCAATATAGCTTGCGGTTCACTTAAACCAACCGTACCAATCGGTGGGTGAGTAAACACCACGGTTGGAATATTAGAATAATCTAGATGCTCATTTGGTTTATTGTTAAATAGTCGTTCCGATAATCGGCGACCGGCAGCCACCGCTACAGGGGTTAATGCTGCGGCGCCTGTATCATCCCCTACCGAATAAATGCCGGCAACACTAGTATTTTGAAACTCATCCACAATAATAAATCCATTGTTATCAACTTTAATACCTGCAGCAGATAAATTCATTTCTTTGGTTGCTGGTTCACGACCGATTGCCCATATTAAGCAATCAACAGTATAACTCTCACCATTTTCTAATGTTAACGTCAATGATTCATCATCATTTTTAGTAACAGAAGAAGGGATTGCAAAAGTGTGCAAATGCTGACCTTCATTAGTTATTACTTCCATTAATGTTTCCACAATAAGTGGATCGAAAGCACGTAAAGGTGTACCTTGGCGAACAAATTGATGTGTTTCTGCGCCAAGTGAATGTAACACGCTGGCTATTTCACAAGCTATATAACCAGCGCCAACTACTGCTACTCGTTTAGGAAGTGCTTTTAACTCAAAAAATCCATCAGAAGTGATACCATATTGCGCTCCAGGTATATTTGGAATCGTTGGCTTTCCACCTACAGCAATAAGTATATGATCGGCACTATAATGTTCGCCATTAACTTCAATCGTTTTTGCATCAACAAATTTGCCATAACCATGGATCACATCGACATTATTATTGTTTAAAACACGATCATAAGATTGATGGACACGCTCAATATAAGCAGTTCGACTTGCAATAAGTTTGTCCCAATCAAAATGGTTAATAGTGGTATCAAAACCATAATCAGGGCCATAATGGTTAATTGCTTCAGCGATTTGTGCACCATACCACATGATTTTTTTCGGCACACAACCAACATTTACGCAAGTTCCACCAAGTAATTTAGCTTCAATAATTGCACATTTTTTTCCATATGATGCAGCACGATTAATTGAGGCGATACCACCACTACCACCACCGATAGCAATATAGTCATAGTGTTTAGTCATAAAAAATCCTTTAAATAAATTAGCAAATAATGATTAATAGCTTTGCACAAAGTGGACAATAAAAAAAGTATTAAATATGAAATTTAATGATAGTTATTAACTATTGATTGGCCTTATTCATTAATATAATCGTATTAATGATTTCTTTAATAGTTTCTCACTTATTCTAAACATCTATTTAAAGCCTGAGAATTAACTGGTTTAGAATTCAATTTTTCGCTAATCTCAAGATGGCATTTGTTATTTTCAAGTTTGTAATGAATACTATATATTTTCCCAAATTCTGGAGTAAACTGCTGATATTTTGTTGTACAGACAAATTTATCATCTCTTGATTTGCCAATAACAGTAACAAGTTGATTACTAGGAGCTTTAACTTCTACCGAAGGAACATATTTAGGATAAATATTAAATGGTACAATTTTATGACGAAAAACATAGCCAAGGCTCTGATAATTAGAACATGTGTTACTTTTACCATCATAAATATTTAACGAAAAATAGGTTGGATAATCAGTTTCTGTAGTGAAAACAAGTTGAGGATCATTGATATTTGCTTCATAACGATATTTGTGTCGTGGTACTCGGTGACAAGCGACAATCAGAAAGACCATTAACAATAAAGTCACTTTTGTTTTCATTATCCTATTCCTTATTAATTATTTAAGATTTTATTTTTCAAAACTCAAATAACTACTTATTTGAGTGAATTAAATATCAAATAATGAAAATTTTGAACACCAATTATTGCATTTTTGAATAATTGGCTATCGAATTAAATAGCCAATTACCGAAATACATTATGATTGTTGTTTAATTCTATCAATGATATTTGTGGTTGAACAGCCATCTTCAAAATTCAGCACTTTAACTTCGCCACCGGCTTCAATAACCTCTTTGCCACCAGCGATATCTTCTGGTTTGTAATCGCCACCTTTAACTAATACATCTGGTAATATACTAGCAATTAATCGTTGCGGTGTCTCTTCTTCAAAAGGGACAACCCAATCAACAGAATCAAGCGCCCCTAACACAATCATTCTTTGCATTAATGGATTAATTGGTCGTGATGGCCCTTTAAGCTGTTTTACCGAGGCATCGCTATTTACCGCTACAATCAAACGATCGCCAAGTTTACGAGCATTAGCAAGATAAGAGACATGCCCCGCATGTAAAATATCGAAACAGCCATTAGTCATGACAATTTTTTCACCACGAAGACGCGCTTTGCGAATTTCTTCTTTTAATGTGTCTTCAGTCATCACACCGAAACCATCATCAGCACGGGCTCGGATAGCATTACTTAATTCAACTTGAGATACCGTAGATGTTCCTAACTTACCAACCACAACACCTGCCGCTGCATTCGCTAAAAAGCAACTTTCTTCAAGAAATTGTCCTGCCGCTAATGAAGCTGCTAAGGTCGCTATCACCGTATCACCAGCACCTGTAACATCAAATACCTCTTTAGCTTGCGTAGGTAGATGATAAACAGGCTTATCCAACTGTAATAACGTCATCCCTTTTTCGCTACGAGTAACAAGTAAAGCTTTGAGATCGTATTGCTTAATCAGTTGATAGCCCTTTTCGATAATCTCTTGCTCTGTTTTGCAAACACCGACAACCGCTTCGAATTCAGACATATTTGGCGTTAATAACGTTGCGCCACGGTAACGCTCAAAATCAGTGCCCTTCGGATCAACCAATATTGGTACATTTGCTTTTTGAGCTTGTTTGATTATTGCTTGTACTTCGGTTAAGGCTCCTTTGGCATAGTCAGATAGTACTAATACTTTAGAGGTCGAAAGTGCACTTTCAATACGTTCTAAAATAGGTGTATGATCAACATTATTAAAACCTTCTTCAAAATCAATTCTAATTAATTGTTGGTTTCTAGATAAAACTCTTAATTTGGTGATTGTTGGATGAGTTGAAACTGATACAAAATCACAATGGACATTACGTTTAGTTAGTTGTTCATCAAGTACTTTGGCTGGCTCATCAATACCGGTAAAACCAATTAATCTTGCGCTACCACCCAAAGAGGTTATATTCATAGCCACATTGGCTGCACCACCAGCGCGTTCTTCTAGAGCATCAACTTTAACAATCGGCACTGGTGCTTCTGGTGATATTCGGTTAGTACCACCATACCAATAGCGATCTAACATGATATCGCCAACAACCAGAACATTTGCTTGATTAAACTCAGGAAGTGAAGTTTTCATTATGGTTATATATCCTTTACTTGTTATTCAGTAAATCACTTATCAATTTATTATTTTTTATCAAAATTTTCGTCATCTAAAGTAACCTTTTTTCTAGGTTGATAGAAACGGGCAAAAAATGTGCCAATTTCAAATAATAAACAGATAGGTACAGCTAATAAAATTTGAGAAAATACATCAGGTGGGGTTACAAACATTGCTACAGCAAACACACCAACAATAATATAAGGTCTTTTTTTGCGTAAACTTTTAGGAGAGGTAACACCAGTCCAACACAGCAAAATAATCGCCACAGGCACTTCAAATGCAAAACCAAATACAATAAACAGTGTCATGACAAAATCAAGGTATTTTGTAATATCAGTATTTATCGCGACATCAATTGGTGCGGTATGAATAAAGAAATAAAATGCCAAAGGAAACACAGCAAAATACGCAAATGCAATACCAATATAAAAAAGTACCGTACTAGAAACAATTAATGGCATAATCAACCGTTTTTCATGTTGATATAGTGCTGGAGCAATAAATCCCCAAACTTGATATAAAAGATAAGGAATGGAAATAAATATTGCAACGACAGCCGTCAGTTTTATTGGTGTAAAAAAAGGCGCCGCAATATCGGTGGCTATCATACTGCTACCTTTAGGTAATTGACTGATAAGCGGATTGGCAACAATATGATAGATATCATTTGAGAAATAAAGCAAACCTGCTAATACTAGTAATATACAAATGATACAGCGTAAAAGTCTTGTTCTAAGTTCGACTAAATGTCCAATAAGTGGTTGCGTTGCGTCGTCTGTCATAATTTATCTTTATCTGAAGAAATTGTTGTATCAATTTGACTGACTGAATCAATCTCGTTTTGCAGTGATTCGGTTACCCGTTTTAATTCATCAATTGATGCTTGCAGTTCTGGGGTAAGAGTATTCAAACCACTTTGTTCGGCTTTTTTTAAGCTATCTTGTAATTCTTGCAGTTTGAGTTCTTTATTCAATTCTAGCTGGACAGTTGCTGACATGCGGCGGAGTACTTTAATCCATCCGGCAACAGTTTTAATTGCAATAGGCAAACGTTCCGGTCCTAATACAACCAGTCCAATAATTAATACTAATAGTAGCTGACCAAAGCTAATATCGAACACGGATTACTCTTTATCGGCGTGGTTATTAGCAGATGAGTCAAGATGTTCAACTTTTTGTGAATCATCAGTCTCTTTTTTGTCATCATCATCATTCATGGCTTTTTTAAAACCTTTAATTGAAGCCCCAAGATCTGAGCCCAATGAACGCAATTTCTTTGTTCCGAATAATAGAACGATAACAGCAACAAATATCAGTAGTTTGGGCAAACTAGGCATATGATAACTATCTCCAATAGCGTTAAGTAGTCAAATTATACACTTAAATAATGATATTCCCAAAAATAACTCTCTCAATGAACAACCAGAATAACAATAGATAAAACACAAACAAAACTAAGAATGGCCAACGACCAACGATAGCGTTTTTGGCTTCGTTGTAATTCTTGATTAATCTGTTTTAATTGGTTATGCATCTGTTTAGTCATACGAGCCTGATCGCCCAGTCTTACTGGCAGATCAACTAGGATGTTTTTCCACTCTGGTAATGAGGTCCATACTTGTTGGAATAACGTTTTAACACTGTACTTATCTTCATACCATTTTTCAAGAAATGGCTTAGCCGTTTGCCATAAGTCGAGCTCTGGGTATAGCTGGCGTCCTAGTCCTTCTATATAAAATAAGGTTTTTTCAAGTAATGTTAATTGCGGCTGAATATCCATTTCAAATTGACGAGCAACTTGAAATAAAGCTAATAAAATTTGAGAAAACGAAATTTCACCCAATGGTTTGGCAAATGCAGGTTCACACACACTACGCATAGCCATTTCTAATGCTGTTGCATCCGTTGTTTCTGGCACCCAACCAGAAGTAATATAAATTTGCGCAATTCTTCGATAATCTTGATTAAAAAAGGCAAGAAAATTTTCAGCTAAATAACGCTGATCATCTTCAGTTAATACACCAACAATTGCACAGTCTATGCCAATATAACGGGGATTTTGTGGTTCAGAAATATCAACGAAGATATTACCTGGATGCATATCAGCATGGAAAAAATTATCCCGAAACACCTGTGTAAAGAAAGCTTGAACACCACGTTCGGCGAGCAATTTCATATTGACATTATTTCGTTTAAGTTCATCAATATTAGCTATTGGCGTACCATAAATTCGTTCTTCTACTAAAATATTTGTTCGACAAAGATCTTGATAAACATAAGGAATATATAAAATCTCACTATTTATGAAATTATCCCGTAAACGAGCAGTATTATAAGCTTCTTTTTGTAGATCCAGTTCTTTTAAAAGTGTATTTTCATAGTCACTAACAATTTCAACCGCACGTAACTTTTCACCAAATTTAATCCGTTTAGTAAATTGATTAGCTGCCCAATACATCAAGCGAATATCGGATTTGATTATAGGTAAAATATTTGGACGTAAAACTTTAATCACAACTTGGGCGTGGCTGCTTTTTAAAGTTGCAGTATGCACCTGAGCAATAGAAGCAGAAGCTAATGGTTTTTCCTCAAAATCGGTAAAATAATGATCTATAGAACAGCCAAGAGCTGATTCAATAATTTGTCTGGCAATTTGTCCATCAAAAGGAGCTACTTGATCTTGCAGTTTGGCTAATGCATCAGCGAGATGTTTCGGTAATACATCTCGCCTTGTTGACACCATTTGTCCAAACTTTATCCAAACCGGACCTAACTCTTGTAAGGCTAGACGCAATCTTTCACCAACATCTTGTTTTTTTGCTTTAGATCTAACCCAAAATAGACTAATCAACAACAATTTAAACCATGTTGAGGTTCGATGTTTTGGTAATAGTTCATTTAATCGATAAGCTCGAAATACCGTTAAGATTTTATAAATTCGAAGAAATGTCATTCTGTTTTATCACATTAAAATTTAAAACCAGTATGTAAAGCCACAATGCCACCTGTCATATTGTGATATTTCACATCGACAAATCCAGCATCCTCCATCATTTTTTTCAACGTTTTTTGATCTGGATGCATTCTGATAGATTCAGCTAAATATCGGTAACTATCAGCATCATTAGCGACAATTTTGCCCATCAACGGTAACATAGTGAATGAGTATAGGTCATAGGCTTTATTTAAAATCTGGTATTGTGGTTTAGAAAACTCAAGTATTAATAAACGTCCACCAGGTTTTAACACTCTCCACATAGATTGCAATGCTTTTTGCTTATCGGTGACATTACGTAAACCAAACGAGATAGTAATACAATCGAAATAGTTATCAGCAAATGGCAGTTCTTCTGCATTGGCTTGTACATATTCAATATTATTAAATAAACCTTTGTCTCGAAGCTTATCTCTACCTACTTTTAGCATAGATTCATTGATATCAGCTAATACAACTAAGCCATTATCACCGACAATTTGCGAAAATTTAGCCGTTAAATCGCCAGTACCACCAGCAAGATCTAAAACTTTTTGACCTTTACGAACACTACTATATTCAATAGTGATTTTTTTCCAGATACGATGAATACCAAATGACATAAGATCATTCATAACATCATATTTATCAGCAACAGAATGAAAAACTTCTGCTACTCGTTTTACTTTATCTTGCTTTAAAACTTGAGTGTAACCAAAATCAATTTTATCTTGATTTTCATCATTTTGCTGTGAAGATGATTGAGACATAAAAATTTACCTATCATAAATAGTTAGCTTATTTTAGCATAAGCTAACCTAAATGTGATGGACTAAATTAATAACGATTCAACCATTTGAGAAACAATTTCGAAATGTTGTAGTGATGAAGAATTTGCTGGCAAATCTTTTTCGTGTATAACCAAATCAAACTGATAACTATTTTTTAATCCATTCAATACTTCATTAGATTTAGCAAAAATTTGATTATAATATTTAGTCAATGTATCAAAATCAATTGAGGTAAAAAGTAATTTATTAGCATCTTCAGCTGCTTTTGACATACGTTCTACATGCAACATGGCTATTCTGAGGTAATCATTTTCACTTAAATAACGTTTATTTTCTGGTGTAGATATTTCTCGTTGAATGTAGTTAATATAACCATTGGAAACATATTCTGTATTATAGATATTAGCCAATTGTACTGGTAATTCATTAAATTTATCACGCCCTATAATCGCTACTTTTTTTACAAAAAAAGGTTTCGCTGCTTTTGCAATATAAGACCAGTTTTGATAAGGATTTTCTCGGATTTGTGTTGCACTGATATTAACAAAATCACGATCAGCATCAATAATAATTACAGGACAACCAAAATAACGTTCATGCTGTTTCACATCTTGTGATTCGCTGGTGAATACTACAGTTGGATAGATTTTATGTTCCGATAAAATACGTTTTATACTATCACTCCAATCATGCCAACCATTGGGGTAATAGTTAATTCCTGTTTCATCTGAAATATGGATATGAATATTATGTCTATCTTTAAAGGTTTCTTTTAACCATGAGAAGCGATCGCTTACTTGAGGTTGTTTAGGCATGCGACTTTTTTCAAACAGCTGTTTATCACGTATTGCTTCACAACCCAGTATGACATGCAGTTCATCAACTTGTGTCAATGCTTTTTCAATAAGATAAATATGACCACTGTGTAATGGGTAGAACTTACCAAAAATTAAACCAATTCGATGTTTAGAAAACATAATAATTACCAATCAATTCCAAAACTGGATACTAATGTACAGAAAAAACAACCATTTTCTAACCAATTGATGCTATTTAATATAACGAAATTACAAAAATGTTAACTTCATCAATTAAATTCATCAATAGTTAGAATCATATCAATTAAGATTGATATTTTATAGCCGATAACACAATCCCTGTTGCTACAGAAATATTTAAAGCCGACATATTATCATTGCCTTGTAAATGGACAATGTTATCAGCACAGTTAATTAATTTGTTGTTAATTTGTTGAAATATAACTAAGGCAATTTTCTTGGTAAATTTGAGTTGCGATAACTCAGTCGATGAAATCGATTTTAATTGACATGGTAATAACGCAACCACTTGATAGCCATGTTGTTTTAACAGATCAATAGATGCTATAAAATCATCACTTTTAATAGATTCAACGGCTTCAATGCCACCTTCAGCAACACGCATTGCGGCACCGCTATCAAGTAAGTTAGTCTGCCTTAAAATTATGCCATTAACGCCAAAAAAAGCTGCACTACGCATTAACCCACCTAAGTTGTGCGGATTATTCACATCATCAACAGCAATAATGCAATCCCGAGCCTGATCATCATATTTATCTAAATAATCAAGCAAAGTTAGTGGAGTACGTTTTTTAACAATTAAACAAACACCACCATGATGTGGAGTCTGTGTGATTTTAGTAATTTGCTCTGTTGAAACAACATCATAACCAAGACGTTGTTTGACTAACCAATTAATTAACTCTTTAAATTGATAAGTCATTTCTTGGGTAATAAATAATTTAACAATAGCCGAACGTCGGTGTTTAAATACCGCTTTACAACTGTTTTCGCTGTAAACTAATGTCTCTTCCTTTTTTTGACGATAGCCATCATAACCAAATGTTGGTACTTGTTCATTATCTCGAACTTTTTTCTGCCAAGGGGAATCATGTTCATCCGTTAAATCATATTGTGCTTTAGCGGGTTTTATCGTTTTATTACATTTTTTTGGTTTAAAGGTTTCGATCCGGTCATGTTTTGATTTTGAATTAGACTGAAAACCATCATTATTACGTTTATTTTTATAATCACCGCCACGTTCTTTGGCTGTTCGGGGGTTCACTTTTGCTTCGCTGTTTTTCGTATAAAAAATAGTGGGCTTACTTTTTTCACTAGTATCGTTCATATTATTCCCAATTAAAGACAGTTATCGTGTACGAATGGTTGGTGCAACTTTATCTAATACACCATTAACAAATTTATGACTATCTTCTGCACCAAAGGTTTTAGTAAGATCAATAGCTTCATTGATAACAACTTTGTAAGGAACATCATGTCGCTTCATTAACTCATATAAAGCAATTCTTAATACGGCTAATTCAACTTGACCTAGCTCTTCAATAGTTCTTTCTGTTAAATAAGGAGTCATCTTCTCATCTAATTCTGTGGTATTTTTGGCAACACCATGCAGTAATTCTCTAAAATATTTGGTGTCAACACCTTTCATATCTTGTTCAGCCATGAAGCTGCTCTCAACATCAGCAAGATCATTTCTAGAAATTTGCCAAGAGTAAATAGCTTGAACAGCACATTCTCTTGCTCGACGACGAGGATTAACTAACGCCACTAAATTACTCCTTAATTGTTTTAATCACATTTAACATTTCAAGTGCGGTTAGTGCTGCTTCAGCACCTTTATTGCCCGCTTTAGTTCCTGCTCGTTCAATGGCTTGTTCGATACTTTCCGTAGTTAAAATACCAAAACCAACTGGTATCGAAAAGTCTAAACTCGCATTTAATAGCCCTGAACTTGATTCGCCAGCGACAAAATCAAAATGAGCGGTACTACCACGGATAACCGTACCCAATGCAACAATTGCATCATATTTTTTTGACTGTGCAGCAACTTTAGCTGCTAAAGGAATTTCATAAGCGCCCGGTACCCAAATAACGGTAATATTGTTATCGTCTACTTCACCGATACGAGTGAGTGCATCTACGGCACCATTAACTAAACTTTCATTAATAAATTGGTTAAAACGCGCCACGATAATCGCTACTTTGGCTTCAGGTGCAGCAACTTTACCTTTAATTGTTTGCATATTCATTCCTTACCGATTGATTCTAGATGCAATTTTATCATCACTTTCTGCGAAAAATTTATTAAGCAATTATACCACAAATTAAAGGCTTATCCTATTAGCAAAAAGAGGATTTAATCTGTTTAGTACTAGCTTAAAAATAGTTAGTTTATTGACAACCATTTTTAAGTTTATTAATAATTATTTATTGGATATTTATTCTATTATGTGTTTGTAATAAATTTAAATATTTCACATATTTTAAAAAATTTATTGTTATTACTTGCAAGCTGTTATTAACGAATTACAATGGTTATGGAAAAGCTTTTTATTAAAGAGGTATTATTAATGTACATTAAAACCATTCGTGATGAATTAAATCAGGCAATTGACGTATTGGCCAATTTCGTTGCAAACGATGAAAATTTAAAAAAAATCCAGCAAGCAGCCGTTTTAATTGCAGACTCATTTAAACAAGGTGGAAAAGTACTTTCATGCGGTAATGGCGGATCTCACTGTGATGCGATGCATTTTGCTGAAGAACTAACCGGACGTTTCCGTGATAACCGCCCTTCGTATCCAGCCATTGCCATATCTGATGTCAGTCATATTTCATGTGTCGGCAATGATTATGGTTTTGATTACATATTTTCTCGTTACGTTGAAGGCGTTGGGCAAAAAGGGGATGTGTTATTAGGCATTTCAACTTCAGGAAATTCAGCTAATGTACTTAAAGCAATTGAAGCTGCTAAACAAAAAGGTATGAAAGTTATTACCCTGACAGGTAAAGATGGCGGGAAAATGAATGGATTAGCGGATGTCGATATACGTGTACCACATTTTGGTTATGCAGATCGTGTGCAAGAAATCCATATCAAAGTAATTCATATTTTGATTCTACTTATTGAAAAAGAGATGGCTTAATATGTGCGAATTATTGGGTATGAGTGCCAACGTGCCGACCGATATCTGCTTTAGTTTTACCAGTTTGATTAAACGTGGTGGTGATAAAGGTCCACATAAAGATGGCTGGGGTATAACCTTCTATGAAGGTAAAGGCTGTCGAACGTTTAAAGATCCGCAGCCATGTAGTTTTTCACCCATTGCTAAATTGGTTCAACAATACCCAATAAAATCAACTGCCGTTGTTGCCCATATTCGCCAAGCGAATCGCGGTGGTGTTGCACTAGAAAACACTCATCCTTTTACTCGAGAACTATGGGGTAAAAATTGGACATTTGCACACAATGGACAATTGACTGATTATGAAAAATTAGATACAGGAATATTTCAACCAGTTGGTCTAACCGACAGTGAATATGCTTTTTGCTATTTAATAAATGAATTACATAAAAAATACCCACAGCAACCAACCAATGATATTACGCTTTTTGAATATATTAGAGAGTGTGCGATTAAATTAACCCAATTAGGTATTTTTAATATGCTACTGTCTGATGGTGAATATGTGTTTGCCTATTGTTCAACTAATCTACACTGGATCACCCGAAAAGCACCGTTTGGAAAAGCCAAGTTAATTGACGAAGATGTTGAGATAGATTTTCAAAAACATACAACACCAAATGATGTTGTCACAATAATTTCAACCATGCCGTTAACTTCGAACGAAATATGGACTAAATTAGCGAGTGGTGAAGCAATTTTATTTAAAAATGGCGAAATTAGCCAATCTTTCTCATCTTGACCTTAGTCATAGGTGGCTCGTTTTTGAATAAATATTCTAAATATCCAAAAGTTAATAGACCAACTAACGTTAAGATCACCCATGGTAAATGCGGTAAACCGATTTGGATGGCCACATCATAAAGCCAGCCAGCACCGGTATAACCAATAAAACCACCTAATGCCAATCCCAACCGACTAAACCCCATATAGCTACCTTTAGCTTTAGGGTTTGTTAAAACAGTTGCCAATGTTTCTCTAGCTGGTTCAGCAATAATAGCACCAAAATAAAACAATGCGATAAGAGAGAGTAAAATCGATAATTGTGATGTAAAGCCAATAATAATAAAAGCAAAAGACATCAACAATAATCCAAATTTAAGACGTTGATCTAATCTAAAATATTTTTCACTTATTCGAGCAAGAGGATAAAGCAAACATAGCGATATTATTGCTTGGATAGCATACATCCATTTTACATAGCTAGGACTACCCGACACATTGGTAATGGTTAAAGGTAACATCAACATAATTTGCACCCACAGTACATAATAACCTGTTAAAGTAAGCACATAATGAGTAAATTTTCTATCTTTGAGAACCATTTTCATACCGTTAACAATCGGAGCTTTACCAATTGCAATATGATAAGCCGGTAAGTACATCAGATTAAAAATACCACATAAGAAAAAGATTAAAGCACCACACCAACACACTAATTGGAAATCGTAATCGATTAAAATACCACCGATTAAAGCGCCAATAACTGCGCCTGCATTATCTTGTATCATTAGGAGTGAAATAAACTTGCCTCGTTCATGAGGTCGGGTAAATTTGATAGTTAATCCCATTCTAGGGGGATCAAATAGCAAGCCTCCCAATGCCGAAAGTAAACAAGATACTAATAATAACCAATGTTCTGTTGCTAGTGCCATTGAGATAAACCCAATTGATCGCAAAAACATACCGGTTATTATCATTGGTTTAGCGCCAAAGCGATCAGCGATTGCACCACCAATCAAACCAAATCCTTGCTGAACAAATTGACGATAACCTAAAGCAAAACCAACAAATAATGCGCTCCACCCAACTTGACTAACAAAGTGGGTAGAGACCAACGGAAAAACTACATAAAATCCCAACACAATAAACAAATTATCTAACAATAATATGTATCGACCAGTTTTGCGAACTTGTGAAGGAATTGGCATTTATCTTACTCTTTCGTTTAAATAACCTTGATAATCAGGAATTTCAATTTCCACTTCTTGAGTAAATATTGAGGATTGTATTAAAGCGTTAGCGGTAGCTTGATTAGTGGCTACTGGAATATTCCAAACTGTTGATAAACGTAACAACGCTTTTACATCTGGATCATGCGGTACAGCATTAAGTGGATCCCAGAAAAAGATCAGAATATCAATTTTACCTTCAGCAATTAAAGCACCGATTTGCTGATCACCACCCATTGGGCCGCTGAGCATAGGTGTAATGGTTAGTCCTGTTTCTTTCTTAATTAGGGTTCCAGTTGTTCCTGTACCACACAGATTGTGATGCGAAAGTTCTTGTCGATTTTTTTTGCACCAATTTAATAATGCTTCTTTTAAGTGATCATGTGCCACTAAAGCAATATTTTTTTTTGCCGGTAATTTTCGAGTAATATACTGCATTAAAATAGCCCTAATTGATTATTATTTCTTTATTTTTATCAGACTATTTATTAAATCGCAAGCGGTATTTATTGAAATAAGAGACAACAAAAAAGGCACCTAAGTGCCTTTTATGAAATATTAAGATAAAAATAATTAGAATTGATAAATTAATCCTAATGCTACAGTATCTTTAGCTGTTGCTTTAATTTGTGATTTAGTGAATGTACCATCTTCGTATAAACCTCGACGAGCACCAATATCATCTTTATCTAACAAGTTAATTTTATAATCAACAATTGCTGATAAGTTTTTATTAAAGTCATAGGTTAAACCAATATCGACATATTTAGCTAAATCATTACCTTTAAGACCCGCATCACCACTTCTTGAGAAGTTTGATGCATCTTGTACTTTATGTTGAATATAAGCAACAGAAGGAGTTAAACGACCCACTTCAAAGTCAATACCGTATTGAGCAACTAATTCAAAACCTTTAGTTTTTAAATCCGAGGTATTATCTGTAGTTGATGCTTTTTCCCAACCATATTTTTGTTTACCTTGGATATAAAGCGCTGCTAAATATAGATTATCATTGTCATATTTAACACCTGCAGACCAGGTTTTAGCATCTTTATGACCACCGGTTTGTGCATAACCGGCACCAATTGATAAACCTGTATCAAGCACATCCCAATCAATTACTGAACCCCAAGCTTCAGCACTATCATGGCCAGTACGGTCGTGATTATTTAGATATTGAGTGGAACTATTATCACCATTATCGGCATATTGCACAGCAAAACGTAAACCGTTAACTAAACCAAAGAAATCTGAGTTACGATAAGTAGCTACTGCTTTGGTTCTTGCTGTTAATGCATAGATATCATTATTTGATGCATCGCCACCAAACTCAGGTAGAACGTCAGTATATGAAGTTAAGGTCTTTAATACACCGTCATTACGGCCGTAATCAAATGAACCAAAATCACCAAAATTTAGACCTGCATAAGCATAACGAGTTTCGTTATCAGCATCAGCTCCGGTTTTTGCTTCATATTCCCAGCGACCATAACCACTTAAACTATCAGTGATTTGTGTTTGTCCTGACATACCTAAACGAGCGGTGGTTTTGTCACCTTCACCTGTTTGATTATCACGGTCAGTAATATAATTTAAGGCATAAACTCGACCATAAAAGTCAACTTTATTACCATCTTTGTTCCATACTTCAATCGAAGCGCTTGCTGTACCTGCAACTAATAAAGCAGGAATTGCGATTGCTAATAGATTACGTTTCATTTAGTTACCCTCTTAGGTATTTTATTATTAAAGATACAAAATATTTTGTTCTTGATTTAATAAATAGCTGCTATCAACTAGCAACTAAATTATTACTGTGATATCTATTATTATTGTTAAATAATGGATTTTTATTGCGAAATCATAGATTAACAATGTTTTAAGATGTTATTCTGCGAGTTAAGACTATTTTATGACTTAAAATAATATTTTTTTAAGCATAAAATGTTTTTTATATACTTCGGTATGCAAGAGATGAAAAAAAAGGCACCTAAGTGCCTTTTTCAGATATTTAAGATATCAAGAGATTAGAATTGGTAAATTAAACCAACACCTAACACATCTTTAGTACCTGGTTTGTATGCATGACGCCCTTTGCTTTCATGAGCTGTATTTGACTCAGCACCGGTATCTCGTTTATCAAGAAGATTGAATTTATATTCAACGATAGCACTGAAGTTTTTATTAAGGTCATATGTCGCACCAAGTGAAATATACTTAGCTAGATTACGACCTTCTTTATGTTTATCATCATAATATTCATCTTCGATGTTGCTTAATTTATGTTGAACATAAGCTAAAGACGGAGTTAAACGACCTACTTCTAAATCAATACCATATTGAGCAACTAACTCAACACCTTTGATTTTAGGATTGTCATAACGATCACCATCAACACCTTTCTCATTCCAAGTGTTGAATTTAGTTTGGAAATAGGTAGCACCTAAATATAGGTTATTGTTATCATATTTGATACCAGTGGTCCAAGTTTTAGCTTTCTTATTTTCACCTTCTTCATATTTAGATTTACCTGCAGTTTGTGCATAACCAGCACCAACAGTTAAACCTGTATCAAAGATATTCCATTGAACATTAACACCATATGCTTCACGGCTGTTACCAGAGAATTTGTCAAATTCTGGATTTCCAGCATCATCCTTTTCATAAATAGCTTTAGATGTTTTACCATCAAAAGTATCTGAATTGTCGCCATTGTCAGCATATTGGATCGCAAAGCTTAAATCATCACTTAAACCAAAGAAGTTGTTGTTACGGTAAGTTGCAACAGCTTTAGTACGAGCTGAAAGTACGTTCCAAGAGTTATTTGCAGCTTCACCACCAAACTCTGGTAATACGTCAGTATAAGCAGTAATCGCTTTTAATACACCGTCATTACGACCATAGTCGAATGAACCTAAATCACCGAAGTTTAAACCAGCAAACGCATAACGAACTTCGTTATTTGAATTTTTACCAGCTTTCGCTTCATATTCCCAACGACCATATCCAGTAATACCGTTAGTGATTTGTGTTTGGCCAGACATACCTAGACGAGCAGAAGTATCGTCACCTTCACCTGCTTGACCACGGTCAGTGATATGGTTAGCTGCTTTTACTCGGCCATAAAAATCAACTTTATTACCGTCTTTGTTCCATACTTCGATAGAAGCGTTTGCGCCAGCTGCTACTAAAAGAGCAGGGATAGCGACTGCTAATAAATTACGTTTCATTTCTTACCCTCATGGTTGTTTCTATAAAAAGACACGTCTTTTGGTTGTGTCAATTTTCACAATGATTATTCATCCAAAAATAATGTTTCTAACTAATGTTGTTAACTATTATTTTCATCTTACTTTTTACAGTAATGTAAATTATGTATAAAAATTTCTTAAAATCAAGTGAACTTTTCGTTAAACGTGATGTCTAAACTTAAAACACCACCTGTTTGGTTGTTTTTTGAGCTCTTGTAAAGTTTTGTTAATATTGAATTGCTATCAACTGACCAAAAGCCAGTTGATAATTTGCACAAAATTTAGAAATTTGCGTTACGAGGGGTTCTTGGGAAAGGGATCACATCACGAACATTTTGCACGCCTGTAACATAAACGATTAGACGTTCAAAGCCTAATCCAAAACCTGAGTGAGGTACAGTGCCATAACGACGCAAATCACGATACCACCAATAATCTTCTTTTTTAAGGCCTAGTTCATCCATCCGTTTATCTAACATATCTAAACGTTCTTCACGTTGCGAACCACCAATGATTTCACCAATCCCTGGAGCTAATACATCCATTGCCGCAACGGTTTTACCATCATCATTCATGCGCATATAAAATGCTTTAATATCTTTAGGATAATTTTTAACAACAACTGGCGCTTTAAAATGTTGTTCAGCTAAATAACGTTCATGTTCAGACGCCAAATCAATACCCCAACTTACTGGATTCTCAAATTTAGCATCACAATTTTGTAAAATAGTAATAGCATCTGTGTAGTCCACTTGAGCAAAATCAGCATTAATAAAGCTTTCAAGACGATTAATGGCGTCTTTATCAATGTGCTGAGCAAAAAACTGCATATCATCAGCTCGTTTTTCTAGTACTGTTTTAAAGACATATTTCAACATATCTTCAGCGAGTTTGGCATTATCATTAAGATCAGCAAATGCTACTTCTGGCTCCATCATCCAAAATTCAGCTAAATGGCGTGTAGTATTTGAGTTTTCAGCTCTAAAAGTAGGACCAAAGGTATAGACCTTCGAAAGTGCACAAGCATAAGTTTCTGCATTAAGTTGCCCAGAAACAGTTAAAAAAGCTTCTTTACCAAAAAAGTCTTTATCAAAATCAACCTTACCATTATCTGTTTTAGGCAGATTTAACATATCCAATGTTGAAACTCGGAACATTTCACCGGCACCTTCAGTATCAGAGGCAGTAATAATTGGTGTTGAAAGCCAGAAAAAACCACGCTCATCAAAAAATTGGTGAATAGCTTGCGCTAAGGTGTGTCGTACACGAGTAATCGCACCAACAATATTGGTTCTTGCGCGTAAATGAGCAACCTCACGAAGATATTCTATTGAGTGACGTTTAGCCGCCATTGGATAAGTTTCAGGATCATCTACAAAACCATAAACTTCAACTTGCGTTGCTTGTAATTCATATTTTTGTCCTTGACCTGGAGACTCAACAACTTTACCAGTCACTTTTACTGAACAGCCAGCAGTTAAACGCAAAATATCTTGTTCATAGTTTGGTAAGTCTTTTTCAATGACCGCTTGAATTGGATCAAAGCAAGAACCATCATACACAGCCAAAAATGAGATACCGGCTTTAGAATCACGACGAGTTCTTACCCAACCTTGAACTGAAATAGTGCTACCAACAGCAATTTTACCTTGTAGCACGTCAACAATAGGAGCAACAGAATTCATTTTAATTATCCATCTCTATTTATTATTTATATAGTAAGTAATATTAAAAGTAATATATAAGCTGAATTTTAATATCCATTTAACTATTATCAAAAATTGATAATACAGATTATTGATAAGACTATATCACTTTGTTTAATTATTAATATTAATCATCAATATGACTATTAATGATTGACTTTAAACGTTCTTTTTAATTCGTCAATAAAAGCCAAATCTTGCGAAATTGTTTTACCAGGACTATCAGATAATTTAGCTACAGCTTGATTATTACATTCCGTTAGTTTTAATACAATGTTTAACGATTTGGTATTTACTTCTGTAGACGGAATATCACAAGCAAGAAAACCACCGATACCAAAGGATAATTTCACTCGATGATTAAAGTGTCGATAAATTTTCAGCGCTTTATCAAAGTTTAGACTATCAGAAAACACCAGTAATTTTGTTTTAGGATCAATTCCTAATTGCTGATAATGGCTAATCGCTTTTTCACCCCACTCAATCGGATCGCCCGAATCATGGCGTAGTCCTTGATAATGAGATGCGAAATAATAGTCAAAATCTCGTAGAAATGCATCCATAGTGATACAATCTGTTAATGCAACACCCAGATCATCAGGATATTCGTCTAACCAAACTTGCAATGCCGTTTTTTGGCAATCATGTAAGTTAGGACTTAAACGTTGATGAGCTTGGAACCATTCATGGGCTTGAGTACCAACTGGAGTTAACCCTAAACGATATGCCAATAAATAATTACTAGTACTATGAAAATTGCTGAAATGGTTTTGCAAATAACTTACAACAGCCTCTTGGACAGCAAAAGAGTAACGTCTTCGTGTACCAAAATCCAGCAAATTAAAACCAGACATATCAAGATCATTAGTTTGCTCATCAAATCTGACTAATTTATCTTTAAGTCTTGCTAATGCTTGTTCAACACCAATATTTGGCGAACGATCTTTATGAACAATTTCGCTAATAACCGCTAGCAATGGCACTTCCCACAAAATAACATCAACCCATTTGCCTTCAATTTGAATCACCAGCAAACCATCTTCATTTTTAATCGTTAATAACTGACTATTAAAACGCCAGTTTTTTAACCAGTTTAAATAATCAGATTTAAAAAAGTTAATACCAGATAAATAGGCGAACTCATCATCGGTAAGTGTTAAAGACTCCATTAATTTAACTTGATGGGCGATTTGATCGGCATATTGACCAAGTAGATCATCACTACGACAGCGAAACTGTGCAACGACAGTCGCGTCAGGATAATGATGAAAAACGGCCTGCTGCATATGCAACTTATAAGCATCAGTATCTAATATTGATGTAATTATTGCGGGTAACATGTCTATCTATTATCAGTTCTTTAAAGAAAATTCCGATGATTATAGCAGAATAATAATTAAGATATAAATTAATTATCTAATAAGATTATTTTTAATAGGCTATAATAGTTCATATAGACATTTTGGTAAAATTAATCGAAATTCATTCCAAAATGATAAATAAATATAATTGATTCTATTTTAAAAGAATAATCATAGACACTAATGGGTATTAACCCCGTTTTGATTAATTTGAATACATAATTAGCACATCACTTACAAAGGTATATAAACATGAGTACAACGACAACTGATATACAACCGACTGCTAAATATCGTCATGACTATAAAACACCAGACTTTACTATTACTGACATCGATCTTGATTTCGATTTAGCGGCAGAAACAACGACAGTTATCGCCCGTAGTCATATCATCAAAAAAAATTCTCAAGCCAACGATTTAGTATTAGATGGCGAAGAACTTAAATTAGTTTCAGTAAATATTGATGAACAACCATGGTCTGATTATCAAATTACAAAAACGGGATTAACGATTAATAATGTCCCTTCTGAATTTACCTTAACTATTGTTAATCAAATTAAGCCTATCGATAATACTGCACTAGAAGGATTATATGTTTCTGGTGATGCATTATGCACTCAATGTGAAGCTGAAGGTTTCCGCCACATTACTTACTACCTCGATAGACCAGATGTTCTAGCACGATTTTCAACTAGAATTACCGCTAATAAACAACAATATCCTTACTTATTATCTAATGGTAATCGCATTGCACAAGGGGAACTTTCCGACGGTAGGCATTGGGTGCAATGGCAAGATCCATTTCCTAAACCGGCCTATTTATTCGCATTAGTAGCTGGTGATTTTGATATTTTAAAAGATCAGTTTACTACCCGCTCAAATCGCAAAATTGCTTTAGAAATTTACGTTGATAAAGGCAACTTAGATCGTTCACAATGGGCAATGACCAGTTTAAAAAATGCCATGCGCTGGGATGAAAGCCGTTTTGATTTAGAATATGATTTAGATATTTTTATGATTGTAGCCGTTGATTTTTTCAACATGGGAGCAATGGAAAATAAAGGCCTTAACATTTTCAATTCTAAATATGTCCTTGCTAAACCACAAACTGCCACCGATGATGATTATATCGGTATTGAATCAGTAATTGGTCACGAATATTTTCATAATTGGACCGGTAATCGAGTCACTTGTCGTGATTGGTTCCAACTTAGCCTAAAAGAAGGATTAACAGTATTTAGAGATCAAGAATTCACTTCTGATCAAGGACTCAGATCGGTAAAACGCATTGCTGATGTCAAACTGTTACGCACAGTACAATTTGCGGAAGATGCAAGCCCGATGTCTCATCCTATTCGTCCTGAACAAGTAATTGAAATGAATAATTTTTATACTGTTACCGTATACGAAAAAGGTGCAGAAGTGATTCGTATGATGCATACATTATTAGGTGAAGCTAACTTTCAGGCTGGTATGAAACTTTATTTTGAACGCCATGATGGTAGTGCAGCAACTTGTGATGATTTTGTTGCAGCTATGCAAGATGCATCGGGAATTGATTTAACTCAGTTTAAATTATGGTATAGTCAATCAGGCACACCAGTGTTAACAGTAACGGACAGCTACAATCCACAAAATCAACAATACACCTTAACTGTTGAGCAACATACGCCGGCAACGCAAGATCAAAGTCAAAAACAGGCGCTACATATTCCATTAGATATCGAACTTTATCAGCAAAATGGTGGTGTGATTGCATTGCAATATCAAAATAAACCTATTCATCACGTACTAAATGTAACCCAATCCAAACAAGAATTTGTTTTTGATCATGTTTCAGAAAAACCAATTGTTTCACTATTAAGAGATTTTTCAGCTCCAGTAAAACTCAATTACAATTATCAAGATCACGATCTTATATTCTTAATGCAACATGCCACCAATGCTTTTAGTCGTTACGATGCAGCGCAAATGTTATTAGCAAAATATGTGCGTATGAATGTAAATAATTATCATCAGAATTTATCAATGACAATTCCTGAGCCAGTATTAGATGCTTTTAGAGGAATATTACTATCAGATACCGCTGAACCAGCACTTATAGCACAAATACTGACTTTACCTTCGGAAAATGAATTGGCAAATCTATTTGATATCGTTGATCCGATGGCTATTTATCAAGTTCGTCAATTCTTATTAGGTATCTTTGCTAATGAACTCTATGATGAACTAACTGCGGTTTATCATCATAATCAAACTGCACAATATCAGATTGAACATACTGACATTGGTAAACGCATGTTGAAAAACTGCTGTTTATCATTATTAGCTTATGCTGACGATAAATCGCTAGCGAATACTTTAGTTGAACAACAATATCAACAAGCCAATAATATGACAGATTCATTAGCGGCGCTTACCACAGCAGTAAAAGCGCAATTAACATGTCGACATACATTACTCTCCGATTTCGATGATAAATGGTATCAAGATGGTTTAGTAATGGATAAGTGGTTGGCTTTAAATGCGACAAGTCCAGAGCAAAATGTATTATCAACAGTGAAAAAATTGCTTAATCATCGCTCTTTTTCACTCAATAATCCAAATCGAATAAGAAGTCTAATTGGTGCTTTTGTTAACAATAACCCTGTTGCTTTTCATGCTGAAGATGGCAGTGGCTACCATTTCTTAGTTGAAATATTAATGGAACTAAACCAGAAAAACCCACAAGTGGCATCAAGACTTATTGATCCACTTATTCGATTAAAACGTTATGACGAAAATCGTCAGAAAAAAATGACAGCTGCTTTAGAAAGCTTATTAAAACTAGATAACTTATCTAAAGATCTGTATGAAAAAATCACTAAAGCGTTAGCTGCATAATAAATTAACAGCATTATAAGGAGCAAAATCCCACCTTGTTATTGATCAATAAGATTTAGTTAAGGTGGGATTTTTAATTAAACAACAGCAAATTTGCTACCAAAAACCCCGTTCCTCAAAATTTTTGCCGAAATTAAAATGAGTTTGAAAAATGACAATGATAAAAGAAATTAGCCCATTACAACTAAAACAAAAAATTGAGAGTAAAGCACCACTCTATTTACTTGATGTCCGAGAAGCTAATGAAGTCGCCATTTGTATGCTTGACGGCGCCAATCATATTCCAATGAATTTAATACCACTTTATTTAGATAAAATTCCTGACGAAGTAGATATTGTGATTTATTGCCATCATGGCGTAAGAAGCCTCAATGTAGCTAACTATTTGGTCGAAAATGGTTTTGATAGTGATTTTCTATATAATTTAACTGGTGGCATTGACGCATGGGCACAACTCATTGATACCAGTATGCCTAAATATTAAATAGCCCGTATTTAAACGGGCAAACTTATTATTCTTGTGGCATGACCCAATAACCATTTTGGTTGTGTTCTTTCATATATTCTTTAAATTGCTGCGACTGATAAATACGCTTTATATCTTTTGCCCACTGGCTATTTTCATTACCACCATTAACCACCACCATGATTTCTAAATCAGGGATAATTGTTTCTGATAACAACGCTCTTATCGAATCTATATTGGCAGAATAAACGATACTTCCAGGAATAACAGCAAAGTCTAACTCATTTAAGACTCTTGGAATATTGGCAGAATCCATTTCAACAATATCCACACCAGCAATATTTTCGGCAATATCATTTTTGCTAACAATAATTGGATTAGTATTTGGTTTTAACTTAATCCAACCGGCTTTTTCCAATAAATTATATGAACGAGCCGCATTTGAGGCATCTTGAGGAATACCAATTTTAGCACCAGAAAAGACATTTTTGATTGAAGTATATTTATTAGAAAATATTGCCGCAGGCACTGAAGGTACATGCACTACCGGTTTTAAATTTGCTTTACGTTGACTATTAAAGACATCCATATAAGCGGTATGCTGAGCAACAGTTAAATCAATACTTCCTTCGCTTAATGCTACATCAGATTCTAATAAATGAGGAAAATTAACTAATTTAACTTTATAACCTTCAGCTTCAAGTATTGGTTTAACAGCATCTTTGAACAGATCATTATACGGCCCTGGTGATACGCCCATACTGATCTCTTTTTTAGTTTGATTATCAACCTTAGATGATGAGTTATCACATGCGCTAATTAAAAAAATAGAACTAAATAATGCCAATAGTGCAACATTGTTAACAAATTTTTGTTTGATAAAACTTATTTTCATTTGAACTATCCTCAGTGAAATGTAAATTTAACAAACACTCTAACATACAAATAACAATTCATTTATTCCATGTACTTCTATCTTATAACTTTTTGGAATAAGTTATAAAAAACGATTATTAGAGCAAAAAAGTCAGCTGTGCTACCGTAAAAGTATCAAAAATTGATATCTATTGGATATGCCATGACTGACACGATTGCCCCTATTGTTGAGCAACTTTTTCTTGATTTACATAAAAATCCAGAACTTTCCAATCAAGAATTTGAAACAACAAAAAAGTTAAGAACTTGCCTAGAACAAGCTAACATTCGTATTTTAGAACTGGGGGCAAAAACTGGTGTTATCGCCGAAATTGGCTCAGGAAGCCCAGTTGTTGCCTTACGAGCAGATATTGACGCCCTACCCATAGATGAACAATCTGATTGTCAATACCGTTCAACCAAACAAGGCGTTATGCATGCTTGTGGTCATGACTTGCATACATCTGTGTTAATGGGAGCTGCTTATTTATTAAAAGCTAATGAACAGCAACTAAAAGGAACTGTTCGGTTACTTTTTCAGCCAGCCGAAGAAAATTTTAGCGGCGCGTTACATTTTATCGAAATTGGTGCACTCAATGGGGTTGATGCCATTTTTGGTATGCATAATAATCCTAACTTAACCATTAACCAAATGGCTTCACGAGCAGGCCCTTTTTCAGCTAATGTAGATCGTATTGAAATTACGGTAAAGGGAATTGGAGCACACGCTGCAAGACCTGAATCAGGTATTGATCCAATTGTCATTGGTGCACAGATTGTTAATGCGATACAAACAATTTCCAGTCGTACCATAAGTGGGCTCGACCCCGTAGTGGTTAGCATTACCAAATTCTTAGGTGGAAACACTTGGAATGTGATCCCTGAAACAGTTGAAATGGAAGGTACCGTAAGGACACTTACCCCCGATATAAGGCTAAAGGTCAAGCAACAACTAACTAGCATTGTCGAAAATATTGCCTTTAGTATGGGCGCTGAAGCCGAGTTAAGATGGTTTGATGGACCACCATCAATCATAAACGTGGCTAAATGGGTCGATTTTTGCCAAAACATTGCAAAACAGGAAGGTTATGAGGTTGTTGACTTTCAACCACAACTCGGCGGTGAAGATTTTGCTCACTACTTACATCATGTTCCCGGTGCATTTATCAATCTTGGCTCGCAAAGCCCCTATGCACTACACCATCCTAAATTTTTAGTTAATCGCAATATGATAATGCCAGCAGCTAATTATCTCGCAAATCTTGCGCAACTCGGATTGATTGAATTAGCCAAACATTGATAGGTATAACATAATGATAAAATTTGAAAATGTATCGAAACAATATGAACGCAATGGAATTACGACTCAAGCATTACAAAATATCAATTTAACCATCCAAAAAGGCGATATTTACGGCATTATTGGCTATAGTGGTGCAGGAAAAAGTACATTAGTACGTCTTATAAATTTTCTGGAAAAACCGACACAAGGCAATGTTATTATTCAAAACCAATCATTAAATCAATTATCAAATCCACAACTACGGCAAGTACGTCGTAAAATTGGTATGATTTTTCAGCATTTCAATCTACTTGAATCGAAAACTGTATATGAAAACATTGCCATCCCTTTAGTATTAATCAAAAAAAACAAACAAGCGATTAAACAAAAAGTCTATGAACTGCTTGAGTTTGTTGGCTTAAGTGATAAAGCCCATAGCTACCCTAAAGAGCTATCAGGAGGCCAAAAACAACGTATTGGCATCGCTAGGGCTTTGGCCAATGATCCCGATATTTTACTTTGTGATGAAGCTACATCAGCACTCGATCCGCAAACCACGCAATCAATTTTGGAATTAATCAAAAAAATTAATGATCAATATAAAATTACCGTGGTATTAATTACCCATGAAATGCATGTTATAGAACAGGTTTGTCATAAAGTCGCGGTGATGGAAAAAGGTAAAATTATTGAACATGGCAATGTACTTGATGTGTTTGGTCATCCCAAACATAAAACCACACAAAATTTTGTTAGCTCAGTAATTAATGATCAAATCCCAGCGGGAGTGGTTGAAAATCTCTTAGAGATAGAAGGAGATAAAAACAATATAAAATTGTTTAAGCTTGAATTTCTGGGTCGTTCAGCCTCTGAACCTGTTATGAATTCGTTAATATTACAACAAAAAGTTGTCGTCAATATTTTGTTTGCTCATATGTCAGAAATTGAAAAAACTGTATTGGGCAGCATGTTTGTTCAACTAAAAGGTAGTGATAGTAATATCGAACAATCGGTACATTTTCTTCGTGAGCATGGGGTAAACGTTACAGAAATCCAACATTGGGAGAGCAATTAATGGAAATAGTAAATGATATTATAAATTATTTAAGCACAACTTTTGCAACTAACGTAACTAGTGCACAATTTGCTCAGGCATCTTATGAAACTTTGTATATGGTAGTTTTTGCTTTAACATTAGGATCATTAATTGGCGTGCCATTGGGTATTTGTTTAGTCACTACTCGACCGTCTGGATTGCTTGAAAATAAAAAGATTTATCAGATAATTAATCCAATTATCAATCTCGTTCGCTCATTACCTTTTATTATCTTGCTAGTGGCAATTCTCCCCTTAACCAAATTAATAGTTGGTAGTTCAATAGGCACAACTGCAGCAATTGTGCCATTAACCTTCTATGTCGCACCATATATTTCTCGATTAGTCGAAAACTCATTGCTCGATGTAAATAGTGGTATTATTGAAGCAGCTGAATCAATGGGCGCAACGCCAATACAAATTATTTGGCATTTTATGCTACCAGAGGCATTTAGCTCTTTAATTTTAACCCTAACTACTGCGACAATTGGTTTAATTGGTGCAACTGCGATGGCTGGAGCCATCGGTGCTGGTGGTATTGGTGATCTAGCCGTTTCATACGGTTATCAACGATTCGATACAACGGTTACCTACATTTGTTTCGTGATTTTAGTTATTGCAATTCAGTTTGTACAAAGTACTGGTAATTATTTGGCTCGTAAAGCTCGACATGAGTAATAACAACAACCAATAATAAATTGATAATAGTGGGTACTCTAATAACAGTACCACTATAAAATTTAAATAAAGCTCCAATTACGTAAACTAACATTAAGTTTTTAAGATAAAGTATTAGCATAAAAAGATGAACAATAAAATTCCTTATGTTTTATACTTATTATTGCTAAAATTACCAATTCATTTAACGCATTTGTTTATTTACAATAATCAAGTAGAATACTCAAAATTCAATTATAGTAGTGTAGGAACTCATTGTGACTGACACATTACAGCAAAATTTGGTCGAAATTCACGATATGTCTTTTTATCGTGGTACTCGGCCTATTTACAAAAATATGAACCTAACGGTACCCAAAGGCAAAGTCACCGCTATCATGGGGCCATCTGGGATAGGTAAAACTACGCTATTAAGACTTATTGGTGGGCAATTAAAACCACAAGCTGGTCAAATTTTATTTGATGGTGAAGATGTTCCTAGTATGACACGCTCACGGCTATATGAAGTCCGTAAACGCATGAGCATGCTATTTCAATCAGGTGCATTATTCACTGACTTATCGGTATTTGATAATGTTGCTTATCCATTACGTGAGCATCTAAATTTACCTGAGCCAGTTTTACATAATTTAGTCTTGATGAAACTACAATCAGTAGGCCTTCGTGGCGCTGCCAATATGATGCCTTCCGAATTATCTGGAGGTATGGCTCGGCGTGCCGCGTTAGCCAGAGCTATCGCTCTCGATCCGGATCTCATTATGTTTGATGAACCATTCGCTGGACAGGATCCGATATCAATGGGAGTGATCGTTAAGCTTATTGCTGAACTCAATCAATCGCTTGGCTTAACCTGTATTGTAGTTAGCCATGATGTTAATGAAGTGTTAAGTATTGCTGACTATGCATACATTGTTGCTGAACAACATATTATTGCTGGTGGAACGTCTCAAGAATTGCGTAATAATGATGATCTACGCGTTAAGCAATTCCTTGAAGGTTTAGCCGATGGTCCAGTACCCTTTCATTATCCGGCTGTTGATTACAAATTAGACCTAAGTAGAGGTGCAAACTAATGTTGAACTTAATTGCAAAACTTGGTCAATCAATAATTAATATTATTGCTATGTTAGGCCGCTCAGGAGTTATGCTATTTGGTGCACTTATCGGTAAACCTCAATTTAGCAAACAATTTCCATTACTTGTTAAACAATTTTATTTTGTCGGTGTACAATCGCTTTCCATTATTATCGTATCTGGTCTTTTTATAGGTATGGTATTGGCGTTACAAGGTTATTTTATTTTAACTACCTTTGGTGCCGAAGCAAGTTTAGGGATGCTAGTTGCCCTTGCTTTATTACGAGAGCTTGGTCCTGTGGTTGCTGGATTACTTTTTGCCGGCCGAGCTGGTTCAGCCCTAACTGCCGAAATAGGATTAATGAAGGCCACTGAACAATTGTCAAGTATGGAGATGATGGCGATCGATCCATTAAGAAGAATTATTGCACCACGGTTTTGGGCGGGATTTTTCTGTATGCCATTTTTAACCGCAATTTTTGTCGCTGTTGGTATTTTAGGCGGTGTATTAGTCGGTGTTGATTGGAAAGGTATTGATGCTGGATTTTTTTGGTCTTCTATTCAAAGTAATGTCGATTGGTGGCACGATTTAGGCAATTGTTTTATAAAAAGCTTTGCTTTTGCAATCGCTAGTACATGGATTGCATTATTTAATGGTTATGATTGCGTACCAACATCAGAAGGAATCAGTCGGGCAACAACCAACACTGTTGTCTATTCATCATTAGTTATTTTGGGGTTAGATTTTATTTTAACCGCATTAATGTTTAGTAATTGAGGTCATTAAACATGAGTCGTAAAGTTGAAATTACAGTAGGATTATTTATGGTACTGGTGATCTGCTCAGTACTCTTTTTATGCTTTAGAGTTACTGACCCAACATCTTTTGCTAGTCATAATTCTTACCGTGTTTATGCAGTATTTGATAATATTGGTGGATTAAAGGTAAGATCACCAATAAAAATTGGTGGGGTAGTAATTGGTCGTGTCAGTGATATTAGCTTAAAATCAGTCAATAATGATGCTTATAAACCTTATGTTACTATGGATCTAGATGCCCAATACGATAAAATTCCGAGCTCTAGTTCACTTTCTATCAAAACCTCTGGCCTATTAGGTGAACAATTCATTGATATTAATATCGGATTAGATCAACAAAGTGAACACGAACTAGATGCAGACGATGCAAATGATGCAAATGTACCAATCAATAATGATATTAACAAGAAACCAGCTTATTTTATAAATGGTTATGTCATTAACAATACAAAACCTGCCATGTTGATTGAAGATTTAATTGGGAAGTTTTTATATAGCGCTGGTGGATCGTCAGCTAAAGATAACAAATAAGATACCTGAAAGTGAGGAGTAACTATGTTAACCAAATTGAAACAAAGCTTATTTTTAATACTTGCATTAATGATAAGTACAGCAGCGTTTGCAGAAAATGATCCATATAAAGATATGCAAGTTGCAGCAGACAAAATTTTTAGTTCTATGAAAGCGCAATCAGCGACGCTTAAATCAAATCCAAATAAACTTAAAGATATCGTCAGAGCTGACTTACTACCTTATGTACAAGTTAAATATGCCGGTGCACTCATCTTGGGTAATGCGTATAAAACTGCAACTGATACACAACGTACGGCTTATTTCAAAGCTTTCGAAAACTATCTGGTTCAAGCTTTTGCCCAAGCGCTTTCAATGTATAACGGTCAATCTTATCAAGTTGAAGCCTCAAAAGATTTAACCGGTAAATCAATAATTTCTATCCGTGTATTATTAAATCAACCAGATAAAAATCAACAACCATTACGCATTGATTTCCAATGGCGAAAAAATACCGTAACTGGTCAATGGAAAGCTTATGATTTAATAGCTGAAGGCGTAAGTATGATTACAACCAAACAAAATGAATGGTCAACAATTTTACGCCAAGATGGAATTGATGCATTAACTAAACAGTTAAATGATCTATCTATTCGCAATATTGATCCAAACGCTAAACAAAAAGGTTAGTTCATCATGTCGCGAATCCAAGCAGAAAAACAACAAAATACACTTAATTTAATCGGTGAGCTTGATGCTCACTCATTAAATGATTTATGGTCAACACAAAATACACTTTTAAATGGTGTAACGGATATCAATGTAACGCAAGTTACCCGAGTTGACTCTTCTGGGCTTGCGACACTGGTCTATTTTTGTAACCAATATAATATCAAATTAACCGGGATCAGCCCCCAGTTACAAACATTAATTGAACTTTATGATTTGCAAACAGTTATTAATCAATAACTGTTAATGCAATTTCATAATAAAACCCCCTTTCCTCAAAATTTTTTAATATAAAAATATAAATACTAAGAGTTTAAATAATGGATAAGCAAGAAATTATAGCTAAATTAAAAAGTTCACTCGACCTCGATGATGTTCATGTAATGACAGATGATGGCAGCCACTTTCAAGTTATTGCAGTTAGTGAAATGTTTGCCGAATTAAGTAGAGTAAAAAAACAACAAGCTATATATGCACCTTTAGCCGAATTTATTAATGATAATCGGATCCATGCATTATCAATAAAAACATATACACCGACTGAATGGCAACGTGAGCGTAAATTAATGGGTTTATAATTAAACCCAATCAGCATTTTGACTTGAATTAAGGTTTTTAGCCACAACATAATGTTTTATTAAGAATCATAATCATTCGCATAAGGTATCGCAGTATGACTAACCCACTATTAAGCAATTCATCATTACCCCAATTTTCAAAAATTAAACCTGAGCATGTTCTGCCTGCTATTCAAGAGACATTAAACAACTGTCGTAAAACAATCGAATCAGTATTGGAACAAAATAGTGAATACACTTGGGATAACCTAATACAACCCATTGATGAAATGGATGAAAAATTTAGCCGAGCATGGTCACCTGTTAGTCATCTTAATTCAGTGAAAAATAGTCCTGAATTACGTGAAGCTTATGAAGCTTGTTTACCATTACTCTCGGAATACAGTACTTGGGTTGGACAACATAAACCGCTATATCAAGCTTACAAACAACTTAAAGATAGCAAGCATTATGAAAATTTAAGTAAGGCACAGAAAAAAGTGATCGACAATGCTTTACGTGATTTTGAATTATCTGGAATTGGTTTATCAGATGATAAACAAAAACGTTATGGTGAAATTGTTGCCAAACTTTCAGAATTATCATCGCAATATAGTAACAATGTATTAGATGCAACAATGGGATGGTCCAAACTAATTACTAATGTTGACGATTTATCTGGATTACCCGAAAGTGCCTTAGCTGCAGCAAAAGAACAAGCAAAAGCTAAAAATCAAGAAGGTTGGTTACTGACTTTAGATATGCCAAGTTATTTACCAATTATGACCTACTGTGATAATCGAGACTTACGCTTTGAACTTTATCAAGCATATAATACTCGCGCATCCGATCAAGGGCCTAATGCAGGTAAATGGGATAATACCGATATTATTAAACAAATTTTAGCACTTCGTGATGAACTTGCTAAATTACTCGGTTTTGAAACTTATGCCGACAAATCATTAGCGACCAAAATGGCTGAAACTACTGCTCAAGTTACTGCCTTTTTAACTGATTTAGCTAGCAAGGCCAAACCGCAAGGTGAAAAAGAGTTAGCCGATTTAAAAAGATATGCTTATGAGTTCTTTGGAGCTAGTGATATTAAACCTTGGGATATCGCTTATTACAGCGAAAAACAAAAACAACATCTATATACTATCAATGATGAAGAACTTCGCCCTTATTTCCCTGAACAACGTGTCGTTAGTGGATTATTTGAAGTCGTGCGCCGTATTTTTGGTATTACCGCTAAACAACGCCACGACGTAGAAGTTTGGGCGCCAGAGGTAAAATTTTATGATCTTTATGCAGCCAATGGTGAATTAAAAGGTAGTTTTTATCTAGACTTATATGCCCGTGAACATAAACGTGGCGGAGCTTGGATGGATGATTGTATTGGCCAAATGCGTTTTGCCGATGGTCATCTGCAAAAACCTGTAGCTTATTTAACCTGTAACTTTAATCGTCCAATTGGTGATCAACCAGCATTATTCACCCACAATGAAGTCACCACGTTATTCCATGAATTTGGTCATGGATTACATCATATGTTGACTGAAATTGAGGTGTCGTCGGTAGCAGGTATTAATGGAGTTCCCTGGGATGCCGTTGAATTACCAAGTCAATTTTTAGAGAATTGGTGCTGGCAACCTGAGGCTTTAGAATTTATCTCCGGTCATTATCAAACTGGAGAACCTTTACCTAAAGAGATGCTAGATAAAATGCTAGATGCCAAAAACTTCCAAGCAGCATTATTTATTTTACGTCAATTAGAATTTGGTTTATTTGATTTTAAACTACATAGTAACAATGCACCGGATATTTTAGAGACATTAAAACAGGTCAGACAACAAGTTGCAGTGGTACCTACTGTTGATTGGGGACGATTCCCACATGCATTTAGCCATATTTTTGCTGGTGGTTATGCAGCTGGTTATTATAGTTATCTCTGGGCGGAAGTTTTATCGGCTGATGCATTTTCTCGTTTTGAAGAAGAAGGAATTTTTAATGAATCAACCGGTAATGCATTTCTTGATAATATTTTGTCCCAAGGTGGCAGTGATGAACCTATGACATTGTTTAAAAATTTCCGTGGTCGTGAACCACAACTTGAGGCATTACTTCGTCATTATGGAATCCACTAATGTCAATACTGCTCAGCTAAAACAATTAGCTGAGCAGTGGTTATCCGATCATATTGAACTTCCATTTGTTTTAGTTAGTCAAGCTCATCAACTTGAGTTACAAAAAACCGATGAGCCCAAATTAGGTGCAGTCGCAGTTAATTTTGTGTCAGGCACAATGGCACATCGTCGTCAATTTGGTGGTGGCCGTGGTGAAGCTATCGCTAAAGCCGTTGGCGTTAAAGGTAGTTATTTACCAACCGTTATTGATGCCACTGCAGGATTAGGACGAGATGCCTTCGTATTAGCTTCTATTGGCTGTCAGGTTACCATGTTTGAGCGTCATCCGGTAGTCGCAGCTTTACTCGCTGATGGACTTGATCGTGCTTATCAAGATCCGACTATTGGTCAATTATTACAAAAACAGTTATGTTTAATTTATAATTCAAGCTTACATGGACTCAGCTTATATCAAGATAAACCTGATGTGGTGTATCTTGATCCGATGTTTCCACATCGACAAAAAAGTGCATTAGTCAAAAAAGAGATGCGTATTTTTCAACAATTAGTCGGTAGTGATCTTGATGCCGAAAGTTTGCTCGAACCGGCAAGGCGATTAGCCAAAAAACGAGTTGTTGTCAAACGGCCTGATTATGCACCATTTTTAGCCAATCAAAAACCAACGGCTGAAATTAAAACTAAAAATCATCGTTTTGATATTTATACACCATTAGATTGTATATAGGAACAGTATTTAAATATGCGACTGGATAAATTTCTTGCTCACCATTTAGGTGTGAGTCGAACAATAGTCAATAAAGAACTTAAAGCCCAAAAAGTTACCGTTAATGGTGATATTGTCAAATCAGGTGCTTATCATATCTCACCAGATCAAATTGTAGAATATGATGGTTTCGAAATCGTCCCTATTACCGAAAATCGCTACTTTATGCTCAATAAACCACAAGGTTATGTCTGTTCTACTGATGATCCGGATCATCCAACTATCCTCTATTTTATTGATGAACCTATGGCAGAAAAACTGCATTCAGCAGGCAGACTGGATCTTGATACCACTGGTTTGGTTTTATTAACCGATGATGGTAAGTGGTCACATCGTATAACATCACCTAAACATCATTGTGAAAAAGTTTATCAAGTGACGGTTGAACAACCACTTACCGCTAATCTTATTGATATCTTTAAACAAGGCATTCAGTTAAAAAGTGAAAAAACTCTGACCGAACCAGCTAAATTGATTATCATTGACGATTATCATGCAGAACTCACTATAAGCGAAGGGCGATATCACCAAGTAAAACGAATGTTCGCAGCGGTAAATAACCATGTCACCCAATTACATCGCAAACAGATCGGCAATATTGTTCTTGATATACCTGAAGGTGAATATCGGCCACTTACTCAGGACGAGATCAATTCGTTTAATTAGTATTTTTGATTAGATTGAATAAATAATGATTTTTGCTAAATTTTAGCTCCAAAGGAATGACGACGTGCAAACACAAGATCCGCAAATAGCAATCAAGGTTTCTAAACAAGCACTCATTTTTATTCTTGGTTTAATTTCAATGTTGATGCCATTATCCATTGATATGTATTTGCCAAGTATGCCAACTATTGCCGAAAAATTTAATGTTGCCGACTCCACTGTACAATTAACGATAAGTTGTTATTTATTAGGATTTTCACTAGGCCAACTTTTATTTGGCCCTCTAACCGATAGCTATGGACGACGGAAAGTTTTAACTTTTGGGCTAATTATCTTCATCATTGCAGCATTATGTTGTAGTCTAGCTGCCAATATAAATCAATTAATTACTGCTCGATTTTTTCATGGCATAGCGGCATCAGCTACTACCATTGTCATTAATGCATTAATGAAAGATATTTATCGTGATCGTGATGAGTTTTCAAAAATGATGTCTTTTGTCATGCTCATCTCTAATGTTGCCCCACTACTTGCACCAATTATTGGCGGTTTTATTCTATTTTGGCTTGACTGGCAAGCAAACTTTTATGTTCTTAGTTTAATGGCTATCATCTGCCTAGGCTTGGTAACAATCAATATCCCTGAAACCTTAGCCAAATCGAAACGTGATAAATTTAGCATAATTAGAATTTTAAGCAATTTCATTGCGTTATTTAGACATAGGCAAGTATTTACTTATATGATGATTGGCGCATTTTCTGGAGCAGGACTATTCTCATTTCTCAGTCTGGGGCCATTTGTTTATATTAATTTACATGGTGTTGCTTCAATCAATTTTGGTTATTACTTTGCTATAAATATTTTAGTTATGATATTTATGAACACCCTAAATAGCCGTCTGGTACGACGAGTTGGCTCGATAAAAATGATACAATTAGGATTATTAATTCAGTTTGTAATGACAATTGGTATGGCAATTACCAGTATATTTTACTTTGGATTTTTCTTTTTAGTCATATTTATTGCTGGTTATATCGGTTGTATTTCAACCATAGGAGGGAATTGCATGGCGGTAATTCTTGATTGTTATTCTCATATCGCCGGAACCGCATCCTCACTTGCAGGCACGATTCGCTTTGCGGTTGCCGGCGCTATTGGTGTTTTACTTTCTACACTCGTTTCAACACAGACTACAACCTCGGTTACTAATAGTTTAACTGAATCGTTAATGGTTGGTTCTATGGTGATCTGTAACTTCTTAGCCGTCGGTTTATTTTTGAGTGTTAGAAATATAACAAGGAAAAAAACATGATTTATCAATTAGACAACTTAAAACCACAAATTAATCCAACTTGCTTTGTTGCCAACTCTGCCGATATTATTGGTGATGTGGTTTTAGATGAAAATGTATCTATTTGGTTTAATGCAGTTTTACGTGGTGATATCGCCAAGATACATATTGGTAAAAACAGTAATGTTCAAGATAACTCTACGATTCATATTGAAACTAAAGTTCCATGTATTATTGGTGAAAACGTAACAATTGGCCATAACGTCATTTTACATAGTTGCACGGTCGAAGATAATGTTTTAATTGGTATGGGTAGCACAATTTTAAATAATGCTAAAATTGCCAAAAATTGCTTAGTAGGCGCTAACTCGCTGGTTACTCACAGCTTACCATATGAAGAAGGTTGCCTAATTATGGGATCTCCAGCTAAAATTATTCGTAAATTGACTGAGAAAGAAATTCTAGCCAACATTACAAATGCTCAACACTATGTATTAAATGCGCAGAGATTTAAACAAACCTTGATCGAATTGAATTCATACTAATACCAATAAATTACTTTTTATATGCCATTCTCGCTATAAGTGGGTTCAATTTATGATAAAATAGCTAAAATTTTTAATTAAAATAGCTTTTAGGTACGTGTTTGAAAAAATTTAAAATTACTAGAAGAAATATTGTTATTCAATTAATTCTATTAACATTAATAGGATTGTCTGTTTGTTTATTTTTATCACTTTTTACTTACAACCCATCGGATCCGGGTTGGTCACGTACTGCTTGGCATAATCCTATTACCAATTTTGGTGGTTATATTGGTGCATACGCTGCTGATATTTTATTTCAGTTTTTTGGACTGATTGCTTTTAGTTTACCTATTATTATTATTTTCTTTTGTTTACAATCAATGGGCTATTTTTACCGTCATAGTAATGAACCAATTAACTATTTCAGTGTTTCATTTCGAATTATAGGTATATTAGCTTTTGTACTTAGTTGTTGTGGTTTTTTTACCTTAAATATTCGTGACCCAGAACAATTCCAAGCCGGTGGGTATCTAGGTTCAATGGTCATTGAAAGTTTGTTACCTGTTATGAGCAACTTAGTCACCTCTTTAGCTTTACTGACTACAACCTTAGCTTGTGTTACATTACTGACTGGCTTTTCTTGGCTTTATCTATTTGAAAAAATCGGCGCATTGGTTATGTTAATACTGTCGCCAATAAAATGGTTATTTACGCCAGATAAAGTGACACAATCAATTGAGCAAAATCAAAATGATGAAGCAGCTATCGAAGAAAAAGAACCACAAATTGATCTACATCTTGATATAGATGATAGTAACCAAGATCGTGTTGAACTAACCAACTTGGCGATAAATAATCCAGAAATAGCCACTGAAATAGATACAAACAAAACAGAGCCAACAATAGATCCGATTTCATTACAAAATGATGAAAAATTCATAAAAACGGCAGCACAATTATTACAAACACTCGAAGCTAACTCTACAACTACAGACGAAACTCGTGATGTAACTGACAAGACAGCCAAAAAAGACCTTGATCCTGACGCAATATTAGCGCGGATGGAAACCATTTTAAAAAATATGAATGAAGGTAGTACAACTAATTCTACTAATTTGGCGAAATCTAATAGCCAAACGGATAGTCTAGAGATTATCCAACCGTTCGAAGAAGATAAGTACACGATTGCCGATGCGCCAAGTAAACCATTATTTACTATGGAACATCATGAACCTGAAATAAATATAAATCATCCTACTTTTAATAACGAAAGTGTGATAGAACCAACTGTGATACAACCAGTTGAGGATGAAATATCACTAAGCATTACCCCAGAATATAATCATTATCAAACCAATGATATTCCAAACCGCTTTGAGATACCAGAGGATGTTGATATCTCACTTCTTAAACAACAAAATCCTACTATAGATGATATTTATTTGAATGATGTTGCTATCGAAGAAACGATACAACCATTCATCTCTTTAACTCAAACGGTACCAATTATCAATGAAGATGCCAATGAAGATGAAGATGAAGGTGAAAGCTTAATTCATCCGTTATTACAACGTAATGATAAACCTTTACCCAAGCCAACTACCCCATTACCATCGTTGAGTTTATTAACGGCACCACCAACAACACGAATTGAGGTTGATCATGTTGCGTTAAATGCCATGTCACAGCAAATTGAAAAAAGTTTATCTGATTATCGAGTAAAAGCTCGTGTTGTTGATTATCTACCTGGACCCGTGATTACACGATTTGAAATCGAACTGGCTCCGGGTATTAAAGCTGCCAGAATATCAACGCTAGATCGCGATTTAGCTCGTTCATTATCAATGCCATCAGTGAGGGTTGTAGAAGTTATACCTGGTAAACCTTATGTCGGTATTGAATTACCTAATCAAAATCGACAAACCGTTTATTTCAGAGAAGTATTAGATAGCCCACAATTCAAAAACGCTCAATCTCCACTTACTGTCGTTTTAGGAAAAGACATTGCTGGACAATCGGTGGTTGCTGATTTAGCAAAAATGCCTCACTTATTAGTCGCAGGGACAACAGGTTCAGGAAAATCGGTTGGTGTTAATGCCATGATATTAAGCATTTTATACAAATCACAACCGGAAGATGTTAGGTTCATCATGATAGATCCTAAAATGTTAGAACTCTCTATCTATGAAGGAATACCACATCTGTTAACTCAAGTCGTCACCGATATGAAAGATGCGGCAAATGCTCTTAACTGGTGTGTGAATGAAATGGAAAAACGCTATCGTTTAATGTCAGCCTTAGGGGTGCGTAACATTGCTGGTTTTAATGAGAAAATCAAGCTTGCTGAAGAGATGGGACGACCGATTCCTGATCCTCTCTGGAAACCAACCGATAGTATGGATCTAGAAATGCCGACGCTTGAAAAACTTCCATATATTGTGGTTATGGTTGATGAATTTGCCGATTTAATTATGGCTGTTGGTAAAAAAGTAGAAGAGTTAATTGCTCGACTTGCCCAAAAAGCCCGAGCCGCAGGTATTCATTTGGTACTTGCAACCCAAAGACCTTCTGTTGATGTTATTACCGGTTTAATTAAAGCTAACATACCAACCCGTATTGCATTTACAGTTTCAAGTAAGATTGACTCACGAACCATTTTGGATCAAATGGGTGCGGAATCTCTGCTTGGTATGGGTGATATGCTCTATTTAGCGCCTAATAGCTCTATTCCTGTTCGTGTTCATGGCGCTTTTGTCCGGGATGAAGAAGTTCATGCCGTCGTACAAGATTGGAAAGCCCGTGGTAAACCTAAATATATTGAAAATGTAACAGTCTCCACCGACGATAGTGAAAGTGGTAGCTTTGATACTATTGATGAAGAACTCGATCCACTATTTGATCAAGTGGTTTCTTTCGTCATTGAAACACGTAGAGCATCAATATCCAGTGTCCAACGTAAATTTAGAATTGGTTATAACCGAGCCGCACGAATTGTGGAACAAATGGAAATGGAAGGCATTATAAGTGCACCTGCCCATAATGGTAACCGAGAAGTACTTGCTCAAGCATCTCATAATGATTATTAAGCTTAATTGTAAAGGCAACCTATTCCATGAGTAATTATTTATCGCAAGTAATTAGCTTAGAATCGAAATTGATAAGTCACAATGTCCTGAGCTCACCGACAATATTGGCTGTACAAGCGTTAATTAGAGAGATCTGCTTATCACCCAAACCTGGATTGGTTGATATGAACAATAATGGCGCACATCACGATATGAATTTTCAAACATTCATAACAAGTATTAACGCGATTTCAAATTGGTTTGAACGCTTTTATCAATATGGTAAACATAATGCCAACGTTGCAGCACCTGATTTTTTAGCAAATATTCGACCAATTGGCCTTGAATGTGAAACAGCGATGTTTAGTGCAACTAAACAAGTTAATACTCATAAAGGTGGTATATTTGCCTTTGGTCTATTACTAAGTGCCATCGGTAAATTAGAGCAACTTAAATTACAAACTACTACTCCGATGATCTGTAATGAGGTAGCCAATATTTGCCACGGTATGGTTAATAAAGAATTATCGCAAAATAATTGCAGTCATTCAGTAGGAGAACGACTTTTTAAACAACATAATCTTACTGGTGCAAGAGGCGAAGCTGAATCAGGATATACAACCGCACGTGAAATATCACTACCAATTTATCGCGAAATGTTGAATAGTGGCTATAATGAAGAATCAGCCCTATTACAAGCCATGCTATACTTACTAGCTTACAATCAAGACACAAACCTAGTTTCTAGAGGAGGACTGGCCGGATTAGAATTTGTGCAAAATGAAGCAAGAGATTTAATCCAACAAGGTGGCGTTATGCATCCAAATGGGCTAGAAATGATTGCTAAGTTAGATGACGAACTGATAAAACGCCACCTAAGTCCTGGTGGCTCAGCTGATCTTATTGCAGTTACATGGTTTTTATCTCATTATGCAGCTCAAAATTAACTCATTTAGCTTATAAAAGTTCTAATAAAAATTGATGGTTAAGCGGTAACCAATAAATTATTGATAAAAGCACCGTAACGATTGTCACGCCAGCTAAAGTAAAATAAACGACAGTTATTAAACATCATTTCAAGTTCATCCACTAACCCAAAATTGATAATGAAGTCATTCATTGTGTAAATACCCTAAGATAATCTAAATTAAAGCACTTCATACTTCAGTCTATCTCACACTTTATTTAACTACTAACTACGACGAGAACATTTTAATAACAGAAAACATACAAATTAAATAATCATTTATAACTAGATCACTCATTATTGGATCGATAAAAAGTATTGTAGTTGATAGCTATATTGCTGATGGAATTAAGCTAGGAAACAAAAGGTGATAATTAAAAACCAGCCAACATAATCTTAATAATGATTAAAAAAAGTAAGCGCTAACCAATATATAAGTAATAATTATCAATAAATTTATTACTATAAAATAAAGTATTTAATAAAGAATAATAGATATATTGCGCAGACACAGAAAAAGAAAAAAGTTATTAAAATTTCTCTTAGCTTATTTGATTTGTGCACTTTTTTATACCAACAATTATCCTATTTACCAACATTTCTCATTAAATTATTTGGCAATAGTTAAGACAAACTTGTCTAAACTTATAAACTATGCTAGCTTGCAACCACTCAATAAAATGATAAAAATTAAATTTAAAGCAAAAAAATTAATATTATCAATTGGTTTTATTTTTAATTGATAATAAGGTGATAATTTTTAGTGTGTTTAATTTTTTATCAACGTATAACCATTCTTTAAGTAATGGAGAAAATAATGGACTATCCAAAAATAGCCCAACAAATTTTACAATTGGTGGGCGGTAAAGAAAATATTATTAACTTTACCCACTGCTTTACTCGATTACGCTTCCAATTACACAATAACCAAACCGCTAATCGTGAAAAATTATTACAAACAGAAGGCGTAATTTCTGTTGTTGAAGGGAGTGGACAATATCAAGTGGTTTTAGGTAATAAAGTCACTAAAGTGTATGAGCAATTAGTCTCATTCGTCGGTGATGTAAAACGAAATAATCAAACAGAACCTAAACTATCTTTAGCTGTAAAAATACTTAATGCTTTTGCTGCTATTTTCACACCAATTATTCCGGCCATCGCAGCATCAGGAATGCTAAAAGGAATTCTAGGTATTGCCGTTATGATTGGTAACTATTACTATCAGACTGATATTAAAAGCTATAACACCTACACTATTTTGCAAGCGGCATCAGATGCAGTTTTCTATTTTATGCCAATTATATTAGGTTACACTGCGGCTAGAGTCTTTAAAGCTCATGAATTTATTTCTATGATTATTGGTGCGACTTTATGTTATCCATCAATCGTCAATTTAATGGCCAGTAAAAATGAGGTCACACTGTTTGCCATCGAACTCACCAAAGCCAGTTATACATCAAGTGTTATCCCTATTATATTAGCGGTGTTCATTTTAAGTTATGTACAAAGATTTCTAGATTATATTATTCCAGAAGTCTTAAAAATTATCATGGTGCCTACTTTTTCATTACTCATCATGATCCCGGCTACATTACTTATTTTTGGCCCAATTGGTAACTATATCGGCGAATTTATAAACTGGGTCTATTACTACATTATGGGAGTTAGTCCTATCTTATTAGGTGCTTTTATTGGTGGTGTATGGTGTATTTTAGTTATATTTGGCGCTCACCGCGCAATTGTGCCAATTGGTCTCAATGATGTAGCGCGAACAGGCAGACAAAATCTTTTGGCATTTGCTGGTGCGGCTAATTTTGCGCAAGCTGGCGCTGCTTTAGGTGTATTTTTTAAAACTAAAAATAAGAATCTAAAAACAGTTGCCGCTTCAGCAACAATAACCGCCTTATTCGGTATTTCCGAACCGGCTATTTATGGAGCAAATCTTAGATTGAAAAGACCAATGGTTTGTGCAGTTATATGTGGTGCACTCGCTGGTGGTTTAATGGGCTGGGGAGGTTCTTATGGAACCGCTTTTGCCAATCAAGGCGTACTGACAATCCCGGTTTATGCTGAAGCCGGAACCAAAGCTTTCTTATGTTACTTAATTGGTATAGGTTTCGCTTTTTTTGGCTCATGCATTATGACGATGCTTGTTGGCTTTAACGATATCGCAAATGAAGAAGAGTCAAAGACAATTCAAACCTCATCTAGCCAACCATTAACAAATGATACAACCATTCTATCGCCAGTTGCCGGCGAAGTTATTGCGCTAAATCAAGTTAAAGATGAAGTATTTGCTTCAGGATCGATGGGCAAAGGAGTAGCAATTTACCCTAAAGCTGGTGAAATCTTTGCCCCAGCAGATTGTACCATTACCGTACTCTACCCTACTTTACATGCAATTGGCTTAAAATTAGATAACGGTATTGAGCTACTGATCCATATTGGTATTGACACAGTTAACTTACAAGGTAAATATTTCCAGTCTTATGTAGAAACTGGTCAACATATTGCTAAAGGAAGCAAAATCGTTTCTTTTAATATCGAAAAAATCGAACAGCAATTTGATTTAACAACTTCGATTATTGTGATTAATTCAGATCAATATAAACATATAGATTATTGTCAACTAACTCATGTTAGTAATAAAGACGATTTATTATTCATTCAAGTTTAGAGGTTTAGTTATGAAAGCTTTTGCTAAGGATTTTTGGTGGGGAGCATCATCTTCTGCATTTCAAATTGAAGGTGGGTGGGATGTGGATGGAAAAGGAATGACCGTTGCCGATTACAATTCATTTCAACGCTCTGCAATACAAGCCGATAGTAAAATAGCCAGTGATTTCTATCATCATGTTGAAAGTGATATTGCTTTATTTAAAGAGTTAGGACTAAAAACTTATCGTTTTTCTATATCATGGGCGCGAATTATTCCCGATGGTGATGGTGAAATAAATCAAGCAGGCATTAATTTCTACAACAAAGTCATCAATGAATTAATCAAGAACGATATCATTCCGTTTATTACTCTTTATCATTTTGATTTACCATTCGCCTTAGTTGATAAATATAATGGTTGGCAAGATCGTCGTTGTGTTGATGCATTTAGACGTTATGCGCAAATATGTTATCAAGCATTCGGCGATCGAGTAAAACATTGGCAGATTAATAACGAACAAAATCTGATGATCCGTGTTAACGAAAGAATGAACATGTATAAAGTTGCTGCTCATGAGGTTGAAAAAGTGAGAGCTCAAATGGATTATCATATGTTTGTTGCTCATGCGATGGCAACCAATGACTGTCATGAACTAATTTCTGGTAGTAAAGTTGGGCCAGCGGTATCATCAACCATGACCTACCCTGCAAGTAACAAACCCATGGATGTTTGGGCCGCAAAAATGAATGACAATTTCAAAACCAACTATGCACTTGAAATGTACTGCTTTGGTGACTATCCAGGGTATTATAAAAATTACTTAAATCGTTGTAGTATCTATCCTATTACTCAACCAGAAGATGCGCAAATTTTAAAACAAGCTAAGCCAGATTTTATTGCCGTAAATTATTATCGGACGTTAGTAGCTAGTTACCTACCAGAAGATGATAGCCATCCGTTTGGTAGCAAAGAAAAAGATATCGATTTTGATCTTTATGGTTATTTCAAGATCGAGAAAAATCCAAATTTAGTCGCCTCAACTTATGGTGCACAAATTGACCCTATGGGTCTAAGACTGGTATTAAATGAATATTATCGCCAATATCGTTTACCACTGATCATTACAGAAAATGGCTTAGGTACACCAGATATTTTAACTGCTGACAATAAAGTACATGATGATTATCGCATTGATTATATAAAATCGCATATCTTAGCTTGTCATGATGCGATTGAAGATGGCGTTGAGTTATTTGGATATTGTCCATGGTCAGTTATTGATTTACTAAGTTCCCATCAAGGTTTCAAAAAACGTTATGGCTTTGTCTATATCGATCGAGATGATCATGATTTAAAAACGCTTAATCGAATTAAAAAAGATAGTTTTTATTGGTATCAGCAAGTGATCAAAGATAACGGTATTAAATAATAATGCAAAACTAAACATGATGGGCACTGAAATGCCCATCATAATTTATTTAAATACTGCTAATTGACTAGATAAGTTACCTTATGTGCCTCTGTCGGTAACGGTACTTGCCATTTAGAAAGCATTTGAGTAATTTTCTTGTTTGCCAAGCTAGTATCTCGACTTGAATTACGTTGATATAATGTTTTTTCTGACTGCTCAAGATAAACAATTTCAACTTCGGCATGGTAAGCATAAAGTAAATCCAATGCTTTTTCTCGCATATCTCGTGATAAGTGAGTAGCATTCCAAATAAATGACTGATTCTCTCTTAAGTATTGTTTTACCTTTGCTAATACAAATTGAATCACTAAACCTTCATTTTGACCATGCTTCAATTTAAGTTGATTACGAGCATCATCATATGATGCAACCGGTAACTTTGGATAGTATTTACTTATCCAGCTATTTTTACCTGATGCAGGCAACCCCGATAGTAAGATGACTTTAGGCCCTTTTTGAGGATATAACGCATAATCAGGTAACACATTGCTACCCCGAAAATATTGTATTCGCGTATAATCATCAATAAATTGCCGTGGTTGATATAAACACTCTTCTTCTAAAGCTAATTGTTTGAAGAGTTCAACTTCATCAATCATTCGAGCTTTATCAGCACTAATACGACCCAGTATATCTGCTTTAGCTTGCATACATAACATCCAAACAGGAAGTTGCCATGAAAGCCGATGAATTAACCATTGCGGTGATTTATAGTTATTATCATCACTTAAAGCATAAAATGGTATTTGATGCACTCGGATAATTCGACAAATTTTTTCCCGTAATTCAAAAGGAACGCCATTTCGCCATAATAATATTCGACTACTTATCTCGCCTTTTTGCGAATGTCGTGGTTGTGAAATTCGACCACTTATTTCATCAATAATTGTCGTTTCTGGTTTGGCAATATCATGTAATAAAGCAGTCATAAACAGTACAAACTTATCTTCATCAGAAGATGCTGCAAAATCATCTTGAGCAATTAAAGCCCTTAATACCATTTGAGTATGAATCCAAACATTTCCTTCACCATGATAAATCGGATCTTGTGGTGTAATAGTCAATTTATTCAACTCAGGAATACAGTCTAACCACTGGTCAAAGTTATCTTGGCTGATACTGTAGGCGATCTCTTGTTGTAACTGTGAATAACTCATAAATCACCTCCAAATACTAAGCCACTATTCCAATTTATTGTTAGTTGTGGCGAATAAAGCTCAACATTGTTAGCTAATTGATTAGGAATAAATGGTTGTTGTAAATGATGTTGACCAGCATCTAATATAGCTTGCACAAAATCCTGCCTAACCCACTTCAAACGACCAGTTGTAGTATTTGCTGATTCGATTTTTAAATATAATCCTTCCATCAAATCAGAGTTATCACACTGTTGCCAAGCTTTGATTAAATCAAGCTTTTCTTGTGTGACAATTTTTTCAAAACAACTTCGCCAGTCAATTGTTTTAGCTAAAGAATTTTTCACGAGTGCTAATAAATCACTTAATTTTTCTGGTGCAATTCCCATAAACAATACAGGAACAGATAAAATAGGACCATCGGCCAATAATTCATGACGCTTTCGAGTCGATAAGAAACAATTATTATGCCTATCCCAAACATCAAATTCACAAAAATAATGTGGTAATGCATCATAAAAAATAGCGTGTTTTTTATGTAGCCACTCACCATACATAATATAGCGATCTTCTAAACGTTCAATTAACCAGCCTTCATGGACCGTTGCCCAATGTTTAAATAGATTAAATTGACGTTCGCGACTCCCTCCTATTAAGTAATGGCCACGTGATTGTAGTAATAGTTCACCACTTTCTGAAAAACTGATTGCACAGTTGGCCCCATCAAGTTTTTCTTCAACCACAATATATTGCCCTGCTAACTGATCGTAAGGTAGCTGTCCATGCTCACTATCGCCAAATTGTAAACGTGAACTTTGCAAATGTGGAGTTCGTGGGTATTTAATTAATTCTAAATTTTGAATATAAGTTTCCATTGTCATTTTGTTTTCTCCGAAAAATTAGGGAAAACCGACAAGGCGAAGATCTATAGATTGAACTGCAACGTAGACGCTTTAGAAAAAGCTAAAAGACAATAAAATAGAAGATACCATGTCGGCATTAAGATAAAGTGTTGAATACAGGCATTTTGTCACCTCACAAAAAATATAAATATTAGATTAAAAAAACGGCGCCATTATCTTTTTCAGCAGATCTACTGTCAAGTGAAATTTGATTTTTTATATACTTAATCAGTGTTAAGATTCGACAAGATCATTATCATTAATAAATTTTGAGGTTTATATGGATGTCGAAATCGTATTATTCCCGATGACACAGTTAGCCGTTATTGAGCATTATGGCACGCCTGAGTTAAAACATGAATCAGTGAACAAACTCATAAAATGGCGACAAGAAAATCAGCTTTTAGATAATAAATATAGAAACTACGGCATTCATTATACCAATCCAAATCAACGCCGCCGGAACTACATCATGTCGATTTGGGTATCGCTATTGATGAACCTATTACTACTAACATTTATGGAGTAATAAATAAAACGATTCCCCAACTCCGCTGTGCAAAAACCAGAGATATTGGTTCGAGATATCATAATCAAGCTATTATTTATTTACTCAAACAATGGTTACCAAATAGCGGAGAAAAACTGGGAGAGTTGCCCCCAATTTTTCATTATGTCAATGTTGGTCCGACCATTAAACTAGAACAGATGATAACGGATGTTTATTTACCGCTGTTAGACCATTGATATTCATTATTTAGGTGAATAATCAGCAGCAAAATAACGCTGACTAATTTGTGCTAGTTCACCACTACTAATAATTTTTTTGATACCTTCATTGATATCTTTGGTTAATTGTTCACCTTTAGTACTTTTACTAATTAAAAGATAACTAAATGGTGAAGCAATACGATCTTCATCTTCCTTACTTAGTTCAATTATTTTTAAATTGAGATGATGTTCACTAATATATTGCGATAACATTACTTTATCAATTAACTGAAAATCATATTGACCGCTTTCAACATGTTGCAAAACAGGTAATAAATCAGCTTCACTATAAACAATTTTGACAGGATTATTAGGGTTTTGCTGATTATAGGTTTCTAAAGCTGTAGCATAGTTTAGTCCTGGTGATACTTCTGTAGATTTTCCATTAAGATCACTAAAACGATTGATATTATTATTATTTTTAGCCACAGCGATAACATATTGATTTTTAAAGATTGGTTCGGAATAAAAATACTTTTCCTTACGTTTTTCATTCATTGCATAATTATTAGCACCAACTTGATACCTTTGAGAATCAAGTCCTGCAAGTACCGATGGAAATTCTGTAATTTCAAAATTAATTTCATATTGTGGTAGTTTGGCAAATATCGCTTTAACCACATCGATATCATAACCAGTCAGCTCTCCTTTATCATTGACTGTCGTAAAAGGACTTGGTGCGCCTGATGTTGCAATAACGATTTTTTCGATTTTAGTGCTTTGGGTGTTTTTATTTTGATTATCACATCCAATCAGTGATAAAACAGCCAAGATCAAAAAGCTATACCATTTTTTTAGATTCATAACGCCGATCCTCTGTAGTTAAAAATGAGTTAATATTATTAAAATGCTGGTCAATTAGGCTACCTAAATGAATCCCATTTCTTTCATTTGCTGCCGATGATCTGTTTGATATATGGCCATACCGGTTTTCATTAAATCAAAACCCAAGTTCTTATAAAATTCAACCGTTTGAGGATGTGTGTATAGAATAATATTACAATCCTTTACTTGTTCGATAAGCTTATCGACAATTAGCCTACCATATTGCTGACCATGTAAGTGTTTTGCCAAAGCAATGTTATAAATCGCTGCCTGACAAATACCATCTGATAGTGCTCTACCCACCCCCACCACATGATTATTCTCCAATAAAAAAACTACCGCATAGCTTCTTTTAAAGACTTGTTCTTGAGTTATCGCATCGAACGAACTTAGGCCATAAAATGCCAATAAATCAGCAACTTCTTGCCAATTAATATCATCACAATGTTGTTGAATAATAATCCCCATTAGTACCTCATTTACTGATTAAATCTCATAATCCATTTGCATTGCTGAATAATATCTAGATAAAAAATCTTTTGTTCTTTGATGAACAGGATTTAAAAAAACTTGTTTAGTCGATCCATCTTCAATAATTTGTCCTTTATCTAAGAACAAAACTCGGCTGGCAATATCATGCACAAAACTCATTTCATGAGAGACTAATATCATCGTAATACCCGATTTTGCGGCCATTTTTATCGTTGCCAATACTTCGCCAACTAACTCAGGATCTAATGCCGAGGTAGGTTCATCAAGTAATAAAACCTTTGGATTCATGGCTAACGCTCTCGCAATAGCAACCCTTTGTTGTTGACCACCTGATAGTTGTTTTGGATAGTGGTTTACTCTATCAGCAAGACCAACTTCAACGAGTTTGTCGTAAGCAATTTTTTCAGCTTTCTCTCGAGAGTATTTTTTTACAATCAGTAACCCTTCCATAACATTTTCTAAAGCATTCTTTTGTGGAAAAAGATTAAACTGTTGAAAAACCATCGCTGTTTGTTGACGAAATTTAACAATTTGATCTCGTTTAGATTTACTGACATCAAACGACATGTTATCAATAGTGATATTACCAGCTTGAGGTTTTTCCAATAAATTTAAACAACGTAAAAGGGTCGATTTTCCTGCTCCCGATGCGCCAATAATTGCAACGATTTCATGTGGTTTAATAGCAAAATTAATTTGATTTAAAATGCAATTACCATGAAAAGATAAAGTGAGATTATTAACATGAATCATAGCCATTTCCCTCTTCGGTAACTTGGAGTATTTTTATCTTCACTAATCGTTAATCGGTTCTCTAAATATTTGACTAATAATTCAATTAATATGGTTAATGCCCAATAAATTAGAGCCAGTGAAATATAAACTTCAAAATAACGATAGCTATGACCAGCTAAAGTTTTACCTCTACCAGTCATTTCAGTTACCGAACAAACAAATGCCAGTGAAGTTCCTTTTAGTAATCCGATTAAAGTATTACCTAAGTTAGGCAGTGCGACTATAAATGCTTCAGGAATAACAATACGACGTAAAACTTGACTATATGTCATACCTAACGATTGTGCAGCTTCGATTTGCCCCTTATTTACAGATTGTAATGCGGCACGAATTGTTTCAGAGTTATAAGCTGCTTCATTAAAAGAAAAGGCAATCAATACAAACAATATTGCCGGAAGCCCATTAATATTAAAATCTGTATCAAAAAAGTAATTAACATAACGTAATAAAATTGGTAGGCCATAAAAACTTAAATAAAGCTGTACCAATAATGGTGTTCCTCTTATAAATGAAACAAATACCGCTGCTATTTGCGTTAATACCGGTATTTTATTCATTTTAATTATTGCAATAACTAGACCTAATATTACGCCAAGTAACATCGAAAAGATGGTGATAAAGAGTGTTACAGGCAAATAAGCCAGTAACGTCGGTATTTGGGTGAAAATCAATCCAAAATCAATAATATTTGGCATCTGCATTATCCCAATATTAAAATTAATTAACTAAATTGTTTATCTCGATTATGTGGCGTTTGCCAATTACTAACATCAGGCCCTAACGGCAAAATATCATAAGGATTATGGGCATTGTTACCTAAAAAATAACCTTTTTTAATCGCCTCAAAATCAGTCGTATCGCCAAAAGCAGGAATTTGATAGAGATCTCGGGCATAACCCCACAAATTAGGATAATCGATAATTCGGTTTCGATTAGTGTTGAATGCAGCGTAATAGGCAACGTCAAACCTAGCCAAAGTGACATATAAACGAATATCTGAATCAGTGATGTTATCACCAAAAAGATAACGAGATTTGCTTAATCGTTGTTCTAATTTATCTAACTGGTTAAAAACGAGATGGTAAGCATGCTCATAAGCTGCTTGTGATCGAGCAAAGCCTGCTTTATAAACGCCATTGTTAACTTCATGAAATATCACATCATTCAATTCATCAATTTCAGTACGCAAATGTTCTGGATAGAGATCTGGTGCGCCAGCTTTATAAAACGGCTTAAAAACAGTTTCCCAATAGTTAGTTAACCTAAAATAATCGTTGTTAACAACTTTGCCTGTTTTTACGTCTACTACGGTAGGTACTGTTGCTCGCCCATTATATTCTGGATCGGTTTTAGCATAAATTTCCGGTAAATAACGAATCCCTAACACTGGATCAACGCCATTGGGATCAAGCGAAAACTCCCAACCATGTGGTGTTCTTATAGGAGAAACCTTACCTACACTAATAACATCCTCTAAACCCAATAACTTGATGGCTATCATTTGGCGATGAGCCCAAGGGCAAATTGCAGCCCAAATCAGTCGATAACGACCTGCTTCAACAGGTAACAAGCCAGGTTCATTACCAAAGGGAGTGTCAAATCGGTTAGTTTGACGGACAAAAGCACCATCTTTACTGATTTCATTATTTTCAGTCGTTACTACTTTTCCTATAGACATACGCTTACTCCTATTCTCTGATACTGCAATTTAAATCATCCAACAATTGGATTAATTCAATCTAGCATCAAATATTTAGGCAATAAAATAATCAATAAGCATATTTATATAATCATAAATTATATAACGTAGGATTAATAACCAACTTTGCGAAAAAAAATTACTTACCTAATCTTTTATAAAGCCTTTCAGGGCGACCTATTTTGCCATGGTTAAGCTCAACCGTTAATAATTTAGTTTGCACACAATATTCTAAATATCGTCTGGCAGTGGTTTTACTAATATTGGCTTTTTCGACAATTTGATCTACTGTTTGCGGTTGATTGGTTTGCATAAATAGATCTTTAACTTTTTGTAAGGTAATTTCTTCAATACCTTTGGAGTGGCGATTAATATCAACAAAGTCTTTAGTTTGTAGATTAAAAAGTTCATCAATACGTCTTTGATTCACATGTTTTTGCAAACTTTGACGATATAAAAACAGTTCAAAACGTTCAAGCGAATGTTTTAAGCGCTGATAAGATACCGGTTTAATTAAATAATCAAAAGCGCCAAAACGTATCGCTTTACTACAGGTATCCATATCACTCGCAGCAGTAATAAAAATAACATAACAATCTAAATTATTATTAATAATATATTCAAATAATTCAATTCCTTTTCCATCAGGTAGGTAATTATCTAATAAAATTAATGTTGGTTTTAATTTTTCAACCATCACTTTCGCTTCTTCCAAAGTTGCAGCGATTCCAATAACTTCTACTTTGGTGTCTCGTTGAATAAATTCGGCATTTAATTCAGCTAAAATGGGTTCATCTTCAACAATAAGAACTTTAATTGTATCTTCTTTTATTTCATACATACTTTATTCACCTCTGTTAACTACTTTGGTATAAAAACAGAAAAAATCGTTCCATAAGGTTTGTTATTTTCAAATGTGATGTATCCATTAGCTTTTTTCACATATGTAGAAACTAAATGTAAACCTATACCATGTTCGTTCGAATTTTGTGAGGTTACCCCCGGTTGGAAAATTGAATTGCAGATTTTATCGTCTATACCACAACCCTGATCACTGACTTCTAAAACAATTTCATCGGTTCTATCACTTAAAAATAGATGGATAGATTTATCACCTTGATTATTTTTTAAACAAGCATTAAAGGCATTATCCAATAAATTACCTAATATCGACATAAATTCAGCTTCAGTTATCTTGGAAGGCAATGATTCTAAATAGCAGGCGGGATCAAAAATCAATTTCAAGCCAATTTCATGTGACTTAGAATATTTACCAATTAATAAACCACAAATAGCCGGAACCTGAAAATGGCTGGTAATGAAATCTAGATTTTGTTGATTATCAGCAGAATGTAGCGCAATAAATGATTCCGCTTCTTCATATCGTTTCATATAAATTAAACCTGATAACGTTGCCATCCAGTTAAGGTGTTCATGTCTTAACGCGCGCAAATTATCCACATACTGCGTAACTTGGGTTAATTGCATACTTAATAAATTAATATCATCATAATTTCGGAAGGTGATCACCCATCCTTGAATTTCATCATCGACAATCACGCGAATACGATTAGCAATAACGATAATATTATTGAAATAGCAAATATGGTCATGCACATCTTGAGTCTGATTGGTACTACCATAAAGAAAATCTGTTGATTTAATAAAATTCGATAAATCATGATTAAGCAGACTATTATCATCAATATCAATATTTAACATACGCCTTGCTGATTGGTTGATATTGATAATCTTGTAATCAAGATCAATGGCGATAATCCCCTCAAAGATTGATTCCATTATTGATTTCTGACTTTTTACCAATAGTGCAATTGCTTGAGGTTCTAAATTAAACATCTGTTTTTTGATTGCTTTAGCAAAACATAAAGAAAAAATAAACAGAGCAAAGAATAAAAGTGAACAAAAGATAATGAATGGAATAAATTGTTTTATATGTGACGCATAAATATCATCTACCATATAACCAACCGAAACAATACCAATTACTTTTCCATGGCTAATAATTGGCGCTTTACCTCTTAGGGCTAAACCTAAAGAACCTTGACTTATTGTGGTGCTACTAATACCACTTAACACTTCACGATTGTCATCACCAACCATAGGTAAATATATCGAATCATTAGCCGTATGAAATAATCGATAAGCATTAGCATCACCAATAACAATATAACTCGCATCGCTTTGTTCAAAAATATCTGAAACAAGCTTAGAGATTTGTTCAGTATCTTTTTCTTCTACATATTTGATTAAGCTAGGAATAACAGCTAACTCTTTCGCCTGAATTTGAGCTTTTTCGCCTAAACTACGATATAAAGCGTTTTCAGTCACACTCCATATATAGCTTTGCAGCAATGCCAAAACCACTAATGAAAAGAGTAAAAGAGATAAAAATAATTTTGTCGTAAATGACAGATGTATTCGTTTTCGCATTTTTATACTTAATCAATAATTGCTGTATCTGTTGAGGAGTGTAACACAGCATAAAAAAACTTAGAGCCTTTAAAACCATAAAAACCGCACTTAATTTATGATTTATATCACAAAATTGATATTAATATTTTGTCACTATATGCGCCATTAAAACAAAGCAAATTTATTTTGGAGATAAAAAAAATATGGTGGATTTCAATTCAGTTGAAAAAACGCGTAATAATAACAAAAAAAATGAGATAAAACACGAATATCAAGCACAAAATATTTGGCCATACGGATGGTGGAAACTTATGGATGATTATAAAATCGGTGTAATTCCTCTACCATTATTCATTATCGCGGGTATTCTTATCTTTGCTGAAGTATTAGTAACAGGTGAATTACCAAGCGAAATAGTTGTTATGGTAGTGACATGTGCCTTCTTTGGTTTTCTATGTGGCGAAATAGGTAAACGTTTACCTATAGTTGGAAAAATGGGTGCAGCGGCAATTTGTGCCACCTTTATTCCTTCAGCATTAGTCTATTATGGTATTTTGCCTACTCCTGTGGTAGAAGCAACAACCAAATTCTATAAAGATACGCACATTCTATATCTTTATATCTGCTGTATCATCGTTGGTAGTATTATGAACATGGATAAGAAAACACTTATTCAAGGTTTCTTAAAAATCTTCGGACCAATGGTATGTGGTGAAATTGTTGGTATGCTAGTTGGTGTTGGTGTGGGTTATTTACTAGGCCTATCACCATTTCATACATTCTTCTTCTTAGTATTACCAATCATGGCTGGTGGTGTTGGTGAAGGAGCAATTCCATTATCAATCGGATATGCATCTATTTTAGGAATGAAACAAGGCGAAGCACTAGGTCAAGTATTACCAATTGTTATGTTAGGTGGTTTAACCGGTATTATTTGTGGTGGTATCCTAAACCGTATTGGTAAAGCTTATCCACATTTAACTGGTAATGGTCGTTTGTTACCCGCATCAGAAGATGACCAAATTATCAATAAAACGGCTAAAACAGAATCAGTTATTGATGTAACAACTTTTGCATCTGGAGTATTATTAGCCGCAATCCTTTATATGGTTGGTATGATTGGCCACAAAGTAACCGGTATTCCAGCTCCTGTAGGGATGCTATTTGCTGCAGTATTTGTTAAACTAATATCAGGTGTTTCACCAAAAGTACTAAGTGGTTCGCAAGTAGTTTACAAGTTCTTCCAAACATCTGTAACCTATCCTATTTTATTCGCTGTGGGCGTGGCAATCACACCGTGGGATAAAATCGTCGCAGCTTTCACCGTTATCAACCTAATAGTTATTGTTTGTACAGTAGTGAGTTTAGTCACAACTGGATTCTTTGTTGCTAAAAAACTAGGTATGTATCCAGTTGATGCAGCTGTTATCTCTTGCTGTCAAAGTGGTCAAGGAGGAACTGGTGACGTTGCAATCCTGACTGCAGCAGAACGTATGGAGTTGATGCCATTTGCCCAAATTGCTACTCGTATTGGTGGTGCAATTAACGTATCTGTATCCTTACTTATTCTAGGCAATTTCTTAGTATAGTTTTTTTCAAGAGCAACTTTAGTTATTACTAAGGTTGTTCTATTTTCTTTATATAGTTTCAATAAACAGCTTTTAAGGAGTATTCATGAAGCTTGTCAGTTATCTTGTTTCTGGTCGACCAAGTTTTGGTTTATATACTGATCATGGCATCGTTGATTTAGGCCAAAAACTAGGCGATAAATATCAAGATCTAAAATCTCTTCTTTCTGATAAAGATGGATTAGCTAACGCAAAAAACTTTTTAGACTCACCTAGTGATATCGATGAACAAGCAATAACTTATTTACCGGTAATCCCAAACCCAAACAAGATTTTATGTGTAGGAATGAATTATGCGGAAAAACGAGCAGAATTTAATGAAACTAGTTCTGCACCAACTTTATTTGTTCGTTTTCCTGATTCTCAAACAGGACATAAGACAAATATTATTAAACCAACTATCAGCGATGAACTGGATTATGAAGGCGAATTAGCAATTGTTATTGGTAAAGAGGCTTTCCGCATAAAATCAGAAGAAGCCTTATCTTATGTCGCAGGCTATAGCTGTTATATGGATGGTTCGATTCGTGACTGGCAATATACTTGGTACACAGCTGGTAAAAATTGGCCAAATACTGGGGCTTTTGGACCATGTTTAACAACTACAGATGAAATACCCGATCCTAAAGCGCTATCAATAGCAACTTATCTGAATGGAAAAGAGATGCAACATGATAGTATCAAGAATTTAGTACATACTGTACCTGATTTAATCTCGTATATTAGTACATTTACTAAATTATCACCGGGTGACGTTATTCTTACTGGCTCACCAGGCGGGGTGGGGAAAAAACGAAATCCACCAATATTTATGCACGATGGTGATACCATTGAAGTTGAAATTACCAATATTGGTCGTCTAACTAACTTTATCGTTGAAGAAAAAAGGTAGTTATATGTACGATTTAGTTGATTACAGTGTTGTTGATATATCTAAATCTGAACAAGATTATCAAACAATTAAGCAATTACTATTGCAATCTAACCTCGATTTAGATCCACAAGTCACAACGTTTATTGTTGCAAAACTGAATAATAATTGTATCGCTTGTGCCGGTCTTGATCACAATATTATTAAGTGTGTAGCCATTGATCCTGATTATCGTGGTAACCAACTAAATCTAACTTTAATCGATTATACGATGAAATATGCCAATGACAACGGCTATTTTCATCTATTTTTATATACCAAACCTGAAAATATCGCTTTTTTCAAAGCATGCGGTTTTTATCCCATTGTTGAAATTTCTGATTTAGTCGTATTGATGGAAAACACACCGGTGGGGATTAAACAATATTGTAAACAATTATCACAATACCAACAGACTGGCAGCAAAATTGGCAGCATTGTGATGAATGCCAATCCTTTTACAAAAGGTCATCAATATCTTATTGAATTTGCAGCCAATCAATGTGATTGGGTACATGTATTTGTGGTTAATGAAGATGTATCAATGTTTCCGTTTCAGGTACGTTTACAGTTAGTAAAAGACGGCACAAAAGATATCAAAAATGTTACGGTTCATGCCAGTTCGTCATACATTATTTCTAAAGCAACCTTCCCTACTTATTTTTTAAAAGATAAAAGCAAAATTGACTATGCTTATATGGGAATCGATCTGTTAATCTTCCGTAACTATATTGCACCAGCATTAAATATCACTCACCGTTTTGTTGGTACAGAGCCACATAGTGAAATGACTAATGCTTATAACCAAGCGATGAAATATTGGTTAGAAGATGACAAAGTTAGTTTGTCATCCAAGATTATTGTCATTGAGGTTGCTCGAAAACTTGAAGAATCAAACATCATATCAGCATCATTAGTGCGAAATTCACTGGCATTAAAAAATTATGAACAGGTTAAGAAATTAGTTCCTTCAACAACTTGGAATTATATTTCAGCTAATTTGGATAAATTAAATATTTAATTCTTTTCAAAAGGTAAAAACATGAAAATACAAAAAGAAGCCATGGCAGGAACTCTCGAATCCAGCGATTTGTTAGTTAAAGTCATGCCAAATACTGGCATCGAAATTGTTATTAATAGTGATGTAAATAAACAATTTGGCGATCAAATTCGCGCTGTGGTTAATAACACATTAAATGAACTTAACTTAACTGATGGTTTAATCATTATTGACGATAAAGGTGCTTTAGATTGTGCAATAAAAGCACGGGTACAATGTGCTGTGTTACGTGGTGCAGAAGAAACTGAATTAGATTGGAGTAAATTACTATGAAAAAATTACGTCGCAGTATGCTGTTTCTTCCAGGTGCAAATGCAGCAATGTTATCTACATCTTTTGTCTATAAACCAGACTCAATTATGTTTGATCTTGAAGATGCTGTGTCTATCAAAGAAAAAGATTCAGCTCGTCTACTCGTCGCGCAAACATTAAAATTACCTGTTTATAAAGAACATGGCATTGAAACTGTAGTTAGAATTAATGCATTAAATACACCATTTGGTCTTAAAGACTTAGAAGCCGTTGTGCGAGCTGGTGTTGATGTTGTTCGCTTACCAATGACCAATAGTGCTGAAGATATTCATGAACTTGAAGCGCATGTTGAACGAATTGAAAAAGAGTGTGGCCGAGAAGTGGGTAGCACTAAATTAATGGCTGCTATTGAATCAGCTCAAGCAGTAGTTAATGCAGTATCCATTGCTAAATCATCGCCACGTTTAATTGGTATCGCTCTTGCGGCATTTGATTATCTAGTCGATATGCAAACAGAACGCGGGGATGGTACTGAACTATTTTATGCACGCTGTGCTGTTTTACATGCAGCTCGTGTAGCCGGTATTGATGCTTTTGATGTTGTTTATTCGAATGTTAATGATGATGAAGGCTTTTTAAAAGAAGTCAGCCTAATTAAAAAATTAGGATACAACGGTAAATCATTAATTAATCCACGACAAATTGAGCTATTACATAATGCTTATGCACCTACTGCTAGTGAAGTAGAAAATGCTAAAAAAGTCGTTGAAGCCGCTGAAGAAGGTGAAAGAAAAGGGCTTGGAGTTGTTTCTTTGAATGGCAAAATGATTGATGCACCAATTATTGCTCGTGCGCAAAAAATCATTGAACTAGCTAAATACTCCGGTGTACGTAAAGAAATTTGATAGGATTGAAACATGACAACTTCTATAAACCAAAAAATTGCTGATTTATTAAAACAGCATCCTGATCTTAAAAATATCACACCATTTATTGATGCTAATGCAACCACACCTTATCTAAAAGATGAGTCTAAATATACCCGTAAATTGTGTGAGTCAATTGAACAAGCAATAGAAAAGTGTGAACTTCGTGATGGAATGACTATCTCTTTTCACCATGCATTTCGTGAAGGCGATAAAGTTATCAACAAAGTTATTGAAACTATTAGTAAATTAGGTATTAAGAACCTTACATTAGCTTCAAGCTCATTATTAAGCTGTAATGCAGCATTGATTCCTCATATTGAGTCTGGTGTAATTACTAAAATCTATACCTCAGGATTACGTGGAAAATTAGCTGATGCGATTTCACACGGCCTGATGGAAAATCCGGTACATATCCATTCTCACGGTGGTCGAGTCAAATTAATCCAAAGCGGAGAAATTAATATTGATATCGCATTCTTAGCGGTATCAACTGCTGACGAACAAGGTAATGCTAATGGCGTATCAGGTAAATCACAATGTGGCGCCCTTGGTTATGCTATGGTTGATGCTCAATTTGCTAAGAAAGTAGTTTTACTTACTGAAGATATTGTTGGTTATCCTAACCATCCAGCAAGCATCCGCCAAGATCAAGTTGACTATATTGTTAAAGTTGACGAAGTTGGTGACCCAACTAAAATTAGCGTTGGTGCAGCACGTATCACCAGTAACCCTAGAGAATTAATGATTGCACGCTATGCCGCTGATGTTATCGAAAATTCAGGTTATTTTAAAGATGGATTCTCAATTCAGACTGGTTCTGGCGCATCATCAACTGCAGCGACACGCTTTTTAGAAAATCGGATGAGAGCGAAAAATATCACAGCATCATTTGCTCTAGGTGGTATTACAGCCAGTATCGTCGATCTTCATGAGAAAGGCTTAGTAAAACGTTTACTTGATACACAAAGTTTTGATGGAGCTGCAGGACAGTCTTTAGGCAAGAATAAAGATCATATTGAAGTTTCAACTAACGTTTACGCTAATCCAGCCTCAAAAGGTGCGAGTGTTGATGAATTAGATATTGTTATTCTCAGCGCACTCGAAATAGATTTAGATTTCAACGTTAATGTACTAACAGGATCTGATGGTGTTATGCGCGGAGCATCCGGTGGTCACTGTGATACAGCCGCTGGAGCAAATCTAACTATCATCGTTGCGCCACTAATTCGTAGCCGAATTCCAACAGTAATAAGAAAAGTAACGACAATTGTTACACCAGGTGAAAGTGTAGATGTGCTAGTCACTGACCATGGTATAGCGGTAAATCCTGCTCGTCCTGAAATCGCAGAACGATTAAAAGCGGCTAATTTACCAGTAATGACTATTGAAGAACTTTATCAACGGGCTATTGCATTAACAGGTGAACCAAAACCAATTGAATTTAAAGATAAAATTGTTGGGATTGTTCACTTCCGTGACGGCTCAATTATTGATGTTGTTCGTCAAGTCAAAGAATAATTAACTTTGTAATAGTAATAGCATAACAAAATTCTTAGTTATGCTATTACTCAACATCATTATGAATAATCCAACATTAAGATTCGACGATGGCATTAACATAACGCTTGAGCAAATGTTAATGGCTAAAGAAAACCGGGTAAACAATCAGCAACAAGTTTTTCAGCAGTACCCTTATCCGCTAATATCATTAAGTTTAGTAATACCTGGACCAATCAAGAAAAGTAGTGGCACTGTATTTTTATTTAATGAAGCAGTACAAGCTATTCATCAGATGTTAAGCCAACATAATATTTCTATTATCCATGAAAAACTTTATGAAAGCATAACTGGTGATGGAGCATTATTATCAATTGATTATAACGTTGATATGCTTAAACAACTGTGTATAAAAATTGAGGAGAGGCATTTTTTAGGACGATTATGGGATATTGATGTCATTGATCCTATTACACAAAAAAGTATTTCTCGGTCTAAATTCGAGCATCATTCTCGACAATGTTTAGTTTGCCATGATAATGCTAAAATTTGTGGTCGTAGTAAACGGCATTCCATTAATGAGATCCTCAGCACCATTACCAATAAAGTCAATGATTATCGAAATAATTAAACCAGCTTAAATATATAGCTGCCTATATTAATAGAGTCGAAAAATAAGCTATTTTCCAACTCTATTGATAAATTGATGATGGTTAAATATTTGCTAACGCTTGCTCTAAATCACCAATCAGATCATCGATATCCTCGAGCCCCACAGAAATACGTAATAATTGATCGGATATACCCGCCGTTTTACGTGCTTCAGCACTAATTCCTGAATGGGTCATTGTAGCTGGATGACATATCAAACTTTCTACGCCACCAAGTGATTGCGCTAAGGTAAAAATATTCAACGCATCTAGGAATTTAGGCATATCATTGGCAACACAAGCTAATTCAAAACTCAACAGTGAACCGAAGCCTTTTTGTTGTTTTTTGGCAATGTCATGACCTAAATTTGTTGGTAACAAAGGATGAAAAACTTTAGCAATTTTAGGATGATTAACTAGAAATTGAACGACTTTTTCCGCATTTTCTTGTTGCAATCTAACTCTCGCAGTAAGGGTTCTTAAACCTCGCAATAATAAATAACTATCAAATGATGAAGTTGATGTTCCGATATTATTTGCCCACCACAATACATCTGTAGCTAATTGTTGATCTTTAAATACTAATATTCCAGCTAATAAATCTGAGTGACCATTTAAAAATTTAGTACAAGAGTGACTAACAATATCCGCCCCTAATTCCAGTGGTTTTTGTAAAATTGGTGTCATAAAAGTATTATCAACCAAAACTAACGCTCCAACCTCATGCGCCTGACGTGCAATATCATCAATATCAACCACTCTTAATAATGGATTACTTGGCGATTCAATCAATACTAATTTAGGTTTTAAATTCAGCGCTTCTTTTAAAGCGATAGGATCGGATTGGTCTACAAATTTGGTTTTAAAATAACCTTTTTGACTCAAGCTATTAAATAATCGATAACTACCGCCATAACAATCATGAGGAGCAACAACGGTATCATTTGGGCCTAATAACGCAACACTAATTAGATGAATTGCTGACATACCACAGTTGGTTAAAATGGCATCTGCACCGCCTTCTAATTTCGCTACCGTTTCCTCAACTAATCGTCTACTTGGATTAGACTTGCGACCATAATCAAATTTCCTTGGTGTTGCAAATGATTGATAGCGATAACAAGTTGAAGGCGTAATAACAGGAACTACGCTACCAAATTGGTCATCTGTATTTAATCCACCACGAACAGCAATAGTATCTTGGCTAAGATTTTTAGATTTATGAGCCATAATAACCTTCCTACAAACCACTTTATTTATTTTAAGATTTTAGTTGTATAAGAATAACACAATAACAAAAGACGTCAACATGTCTAGACGTCTAACTATCTTGGTGTATAGATTGCAGCTAAGCAAAAAAAACGCTAAAATTATCCACATTAATTGTGATGTGATTGATTTGGTGAATAAATGATGGAATGGAACGGCGATTATATTAGCCCTTATGCTGAGCATGGTAAAAAAAGCGAACAAGTAAAAAAAATTACAGTCTCAATTCCGTTAAAAGTATTAAAAATATTAACTGATGAGCGAACTAGACGGCAAGTCAATAATTTACGTCATGCAACGAATAGTGAACTTTTATGTGAAGCTTTTTTACACGCTTATACCGGCCAACCATTGCCTTGTGATGAAGATTTACAGAAAGATCATGATGATGGCATCCCGTTACAAGCACAGAAAATGATGCGAGCTTTAGGCATAGATCCCGATTTAATTGATGAATGATTTAATCATAAATCATAGCTATAAAAAAGGCGCTTAAAGCGCCTTTTTTACAACGTAAAAATTAGTAAAACTATTTTTTACCACCAACCATTGCAAAACGTTGTTTGAATTTATCAACACGTCCGCCAGTTGCTACATCACGTTGTTTACCAGTATAAAACGGATGACATTCACCACACACGTCAAGATGAATATCATGACCAATAGTTGAATGAGTTTCAATTTTGTTACCGCAAGAACAAGTTGCTGTAATTGCAGTGTATTCTGGATGGATACCTTCTTTCATAATAAACCTCTAAAGTTTGTTCGTATCGCTATATAAATGGCTTAACCGCAAAATCTATACACCATACGAGTGTTAAATAACATGATAAGGGAGCGAATTATACGCCCTACATCAAAGATAATCAAGCAATAAAAGGCCAATCTAAACCGGCAATTGACCAATCGTGATTTGCAATTGAATCTTTTCTCCATTACGTAAAACAACTATGGGGACGATTGTTCCCGGTTTCAACTCAGCAATCTGATCCATGGTTTCAACAATCGATCTAACTGGTTTATTATCAACCTTTATTAAAATATCATTAGTTTGAATACCTGCCTGTAAAGAAGGTCCTTCAGCATGAGTGACTAAAATACCTAATACTTTTGGTAGATCGCTTGGGTTTTGTGTTGGTGCAAATTCTAACCCATCAATGCCAATATAGCCTCGTATCACTTTGCCATCTTGAATTAATTTATTCACTATTTTAACGGCTAATGCAGTTGGAATGGCAAAACCAATACCTTCAGGCACATCATTACCTAAATTTTTGGCAAATGTCAGAGTGTTAATACCGACCAATTCCCCCTTAGTGTTAACTAAAGCACCACCAGAATTGCCGTGATTAATGGATGCATCCGTTTGGATAAAATTTTGTCGACGATATGGACTGAGTCCATCACGGCCGGTAGCACTAATAATACCTTGAGTAATTGTTTGCCCAATATTATATGGATTACCGATAGCTAAAACTACATCACCAATTTTCGGATCGCGAGTAGGATTAATTGGTATTGTCGGAAGATTAGATGCTTCGATTTTAAGTACTGCAATATCAACTAATTTATCGGAACCGACAGATAATGCAGCAAAAATCCGCCCATCTTGTAAAGCAACAATAATTTGTTCCGCCCCATCAACAACATGATAATTGGTAACGATATAACCAAGCTCGCTCATAATAACACCAGAACCTAATGGTGTTATTGGGCTATCTTGTGATTGTTTTGGTACAGAATTAATTGAGCGACTATAAATATTAACCACAGCAGGGGCTGCAATCTTTACTGCATTAGAATAACTCATAGGTTCATCATTAAAAATAGATCTTGAAAAATCAGATTGCGTTCCATTTCTTAAAGAAGGGAAAATAATGAGTAACACTATAGCTAAAACAGCACCAATTAATATTGGCCATAAAATTTTTCTAAGCATAATTGTCGCTAGCAGGATGAGAATTATGGATAGAATTCTATCATATATAACTGAGGTTAAAAATGCGTTTTCGTCGATGCGAAGCACCGACGATTTCTAGCTAAATAATTAACGTAAAATGAGATAAAGACGACTATCGCCTCTAACAATGTTTAAAGCAATAGCAGAAGGATTACTTTCAATAATTGTACGTAAATCAGAAATACTAGTCACTCTAGTTTTATTTACACCAGTGATTAAATCACCCTCTTGTAAACTTAATCGAGATGCAGCTGAATTCTTAGCAATACTCTCAATCAATACGCCTTTTTGGCCTTTTACCTGGCCATTAGCTAAAGTTGCACCATCGAGTGCTGGATGAAGAGATTTTGCCTCAGTTGTTAACTCATCACTATTTTTTAATTTCACCTCAACAGAGATTTCTTTGCCATCTCGAATAATACCTAACTTGACAGTACGACCTGCACCCGTTGTGGCAATTTTAGCGCGTAACTCAGCAAAGCTATCAACGGGTTTGCCATTCATTGAAATAATGACATCACCAGATTTTATACCTGCTTCTTTGGCTGCTGAATCAGCAATAACTTCACTAACAAATGCGCCTTTCTGCACTTCAAGGTCAAAGGCTTTAGCTATATCGGATGTTAATTCATGACCTTTTATACCTAAAACGCCTCGTTTGACTTCACCATATTCAATAAGTTGAGAAGTTAAACTTTTAACCATATTGCTAGGTATCGCAAAACCAATACCAACATTACCACCGCTTGGCGCAATAATAGCGGTGTTAATGCCAACTAGCTCACCATTCAAATTAACTAGAGCGCCACCTGAATTACCTTGGTTAATGGAAGCATCAGTTTGGATAAAGTTCTCAAATCCATTCATATTTAGCCCACTACGAGCTAGTGCTGAAATAATACCTGATGTTACCGTTTGACCAATTCCAAATGGATTACCAATCGCAACAACATAATCACCAACTCTTGTTTTATCTGAATCAGCAATGTTAATAGCAGTTAATTTGTTAGCATCATCAATTTTTAACAAAGCAATATCACTTTGTGGATCCTTACCAATTAATTTCGCTTGATATTCATGACCATCATTTAATGAAACAGTAATTTTATCTGCATTATCAATTACATGGTTATTAGTCACAATATAACCTTTTTCAGCATCAATAATTACACCAGATCCTAATCCTGAAAATGGTCTAGATTGACTATCAGGGTAACCAAAAAATCGTCTAAACTCTTCCGGCATATTGCTTTGCATTTTTGCTGTACCTTCAACTTTAATACTCACAACTGAAGGTAATACTCTTTCTAACATTGGTGCCAATGTAGGTTGTTGCTGTTGAGGACTATTATCAGTTGGAATAAACGGAAAAGCAGCATAAGCATTCGGTAATGAAGCTAAACTTAAACCTAAACTTAAGGCAATTATGCTTAATAAATTTTTTGGTTTACGTAAAGAATGACTCATTATAAAACTCTCTTGTTTGAATGATTTAATATTTACAAGATAAATCTGATTAATATACTCTGTTCAAAAAACATTTAAAATTAATCACGGTTTAATATCTTCATTTTTGAATAATCCTGATGGATTATCGGAATAATCTTTAGGCTGTTTTTCAAGAGTTAACTCTTGTTTAACACTGATGTCATTATTTGACTCTAGATCAATAATAGGAATATTCTCATCATTTATAAATTGTCCTGAACTTTCAGCAATGTGCTGATATAAACGACGAAACTCTTTGGCCATATTATCTAAAATTTCAGCACTATGTGAAAAATGCTTAACCATCATTTGTTTCTGTGACGCTAACTCTTCTTGAGCTTGCTCTAATTCGCGTTGTGCTTTGATATATTTACGCCCTTTTGGCGAAATAAAATTCATGAAAATCATGCCTAAAATAAATCCAATTACTAGGCCAATGACGATATAAGTCATCATATTATTATCCATATTTCACTCCTTATAGCTTTTAATTATATAACTTGAACATATTATTTGGTTTATTTTGCATGGTTCGCAAGTTTAATCAATTGTTTTTTCAATTTATCTGGTGCTTGTTCTGCAACTGTATTTAAATATATTGCAGTTTGCTTACTAATTACATTGCTAATTTTAACATTCTTATCTGACAAAATAACTGATTGCGAATAATTAGTCGCTATAGTTGGATTAATTTTATATTGTATAGAAGATAAAGATGGTAAGATTTTTTGGCGTATCCCTGATAATAAATTACTTTGTTCATATTTTAGTCTTGTTAACCAGCTGGCAGAGCTGACTTCAAGAATGAGCACACCTTGACGATAATTAGCAATTCGATATTGCTGATTTAATGGTGTTGGAAGTAATTCATCAATAACTTTGCTCAATTGATTTAAAGCAATACTTCTTTCCTTTATTTTTGATAATAATGCCCCTTGTGACAACAAAGAGGTCAACACTTTGGGTTCATTATCACGCATAATTCAGGCTTATCCTTTCTTCCTGCTAAAATTAATAGCAACTTACTCAATCTAAAAAAATGATATTCAATTTTATATAATGTTACCGCAATTAGTGTGAAATGTCTTACTGAAAAAATTGCATTTCATTAAAAAATGATTTTATCCAGTTAATATAATTAATTTAAATAGCAACAGGAAGATCTTATATTTAATAAGTCGATTCAAAAGATATAAAAATAGATTAATAGCTAAATTACTATTAATCTATTTTTCAAAAATTTATTATTATGCAATTAAGCTAATAATAAGCACAACTATTAATCCAACAATTGAGTTAACTAATTCTAATAATCCCCAAGTTTTTAAAGTATCTTTGATTGATAAGTCAAAATAACCTTTAAATAACCAAAAAGAAGCATCATTAATATGCGTCAAAGTGTTGGAACCAGCTGCAGTAGCAAGAACAAGTAATGCAGGGTTAACATCGTGCATAACTCCTGTGGATGGATCAATAACTGCTGCACCAATTATACCTGCCGCAGTCATAGCAGATACAACACCTTGCCCTGTGGCTAAACGAATTAACACAGTAATTAACCACGCCATGATGTAAGGTGATACGCCTCCAGTTGACATTAATTGGCCTATGTTATCCCCAATCCCTGTATCAATTATGATTTGTTTTAAAGCTCCACCTGCACCAATAATTAATACCACCATAGCAATACCTTTTACAGCATTATCAAATGAGTGCATAACCCATTCCATAGAATGGTTAAGCTTTTTTCCAAAAAATATAAATGCAGTAATCATAGCAATAAACATTGCTATTTGAGAAGAACCAAGAAAGTTAAATATTGAATATAAAGTTGTTCCTTTTTCCAACCAAATATTTGCAACTGTTGTCGCAATCATAATATACGCTGGAATTAAAGGAATAGTGATTGATGTAAAAAAAGAAGGAAGATTATTTTCATCTATAGGGTCTTCAGATTGTAAAAATTGAGGTATTGGTCTCTCAAGATTACCTAAGAATTTAGGAAGAATTAAACCTGCAAAAATTACAGATGGAATAGCCACAATTAGTCCATAAATATATACCATTCCCATATCAGCGCCATACGCATTAACTAATGCAACAGGTCCTGGTTGTGGTGGAAATAGTGAATGAGCTGTAGTTGCCGCTGCAACCCCTGGTATTGCTAATTTTAAAAAAGGTATTTTAGCTTCATATGCTAGAGCAATCACTAATGGAGCCAAAATAATAAATGCTGCTTCATAAAACATAGCAAGTCCAAATATAAGACCCATGATTATAATCGCTAATTTTACATATTTAATTCCTAGTCTTCTTAATAATGTTTGAGCAATTTGATGGGCAGCACCAGAATCTACCATTAATTTTCCAATAACTGCTCCAAATACAACAATTATTGCTAATTCACCAAGAGTTCCACCAAATCCAGTTTTTATAGTCTTAAGTATGTTTAATAAATCCATCTTAGCCATCAAACCAACAAATATTGCAGCAGCTAGCAAGGCAATCATTGAATTTATTTTAAAACGAATATTTAAAAGTAACATTAATCCAATTCCAAGAATAACCCAAAGAATATTTAGAAATTCCATGAATATAACTCCTATTTTAAATTTAATTGTTGGTTAAAGGTTAATTTGATGTAACATAACTATCTAACGTTGACTTAGCACCATTTTTCATTAATGACAAATAATAATTTTTTAATAGCGTTTTTAATTTTTCATTTTTAGGTAAATCTGTTCCAAATACTGTTTTTAACTTTAATAGTTGGTCAACTCGCTCAGCACCATCAATAGTTGTATTCACTACTTTTCGTAATTGTTCTGACATGGGATCTCTAATATCAATTATCTGATTATTGTCATCAATTCCACCTACATAACGCATCCATCCTGCTACTCCTAAAGCAAGTAATGAAAAATCAGAATTATGTTTGATATGCCAACGAATAGAATCAAGCATACGTTGCGGTAGTTTTTGAGTACCATCCATGGCTATTTGCCATGTTCGATGTTTTAGTGATGGGTTACTAAATCTTTCAATGAGTTTTTCGGCATATTGTTGTAAATTAACCTGTGGTGGAACATTTAAAGTTGGAGCTTGTTGATGTAGCATTAATGACAAAGTTGCCTGTTTATAACTCTCATCATTCATACAATCATTAATATGCTCATAGCCAGCTAAATAACCTAAATACGCTAAGAATGAGTGACTACCGTTTAACATTCGAAGTTTCATCTCTTCATATGGGACAACATTATCAACAAATTCAGCACCAACTTCATTCCAATTAGGACGAGCAGTAACAAAATTATCTTCAATAACCCATTGAATAAATGGTTCACAAGCTATACCACAAGGATCAAACATACCGCCTAGTACATCTTGAATTTCAGTTAATGTTTCGGCTGTCGCAGCAGGTACAATACGATCGACCATGGTACAAGGGAAAGTGGTGTGGGTTTCAATCCATTGAGCTAACTCTGGATCACGTGCATTTGCTAAGTCTAAAATCGCTTTCTTTAATACCAAACCATTTTCAGGCATATTATCACATGATAAAGCAGTAAATGATTTTAAACCTCGCTGCATTCGTCTATATAAGGCTTCAACAAGCACACCAGGAGCTGACATAGGTTTAGTTGGCGAAATCAGATCAGATTTAATGAATTGATTATTTAAATCCAAGCCAACACCACCTGGTAACATACAATAACCTTTTTCTGTCACCGTCAATGAAACAATCTCGACTACCGGATCAGCCATTTTTTCTAAAATAGCTTCAATACCATCTATTGGCGCTAATAATGATTCTTTCACACTGCCAATAATATAGGCTTGTTTAGACTTTGCGCCTTTTTCTAAAACTGTATAGAGATGATCTTGTTTGCGAATATCATTAATAAGTTCTTCACCTCCAACAATATTTACCTCACAAATAGCCCAATCACTGTTACTTTTATTTAACAGACGATCAGTAAATAATGCCTGATGAGCTCGATGAAAGGCACCAAAACCTATATGTACAATCCGCGCTACCATTTTTTCTCGGTTATATAGAGGCTGGTGTTCGATTGATTGGGGAATATTTGATAAATTTAACATGTAACACACCATAATTAACGAGCTAACAGTATTTATTGGCTAGACATGTTTTCATTTGTTGATAAAATTTTCACCTTTATTTTTTGATTTTTGTGATCTGCATCACGCTTTTTGGCTTATATTATGAGGGTTTTTACAAGAAAACATTATAATTCCAAATAATATTGGTAAACCAATATAAAAACTGAAACGACTTTTTATTATTATAGGCTTAGAGGAGTTGTAATAATTAGCGTATAATTATCTACATTAAACTTAAAAGTATTCTAAGGACTATAGATTATGCCAAGGATCAATCGACTTTATCAAGAAATTGGTAATGAGTTGAAAACATTATTAAAAATCGGAACCTTTAAAATTGGTGATCGGCTTCCACCAGAAAGAGACATTGCTGAAACTTTTAATGTCAGTAGGACAGTAGTTCGTGAAGCGTTAATTATGTTAGAGCTTGAAAATTTAGTTGCAGTAAAAAAAGGCTCCGGTGTTTACGTAATTGGTTTACCTGATGATGTCTTATCCGAAAAAAATAGAAGGATTGAAGAAGAAGATTTTGGTCCATTTGAATTATTACAGGCAAGACAATTAATTGAAAGCAATATTGCCGCTTTTGCAGCCTCACAGATTGTCAAAGCAGATATAGTTGAATTAAGAGCAATATTGGAACAAGAACGGCACACATTTGAACAAAATAAACTATATGATTACACCGCTGACGAGATGTTTCATATAACAATAGCTAGAGCTACCAAAAATTCAGTACTTGAACGTTTATTGGCAGATCTATGGGCTAAACGATCCACAAGTAAAATGTGGGACCAGCTACAAAGTAGAATCACCGATCATAGTTACCGTAAAAAGTGGCTATATGATCACGAAAAAATTTTACAAGCATTACAATTAAAAGATGCTATGGCTGCACGCCATGCTATGTGGCAACACCTAGAAAATGTTAAACAAACATTAATGACAGTTTCTGACAGTGAAGATCCAAATTTTGATGGTTATTTATTTGACTCTATTCCGGTCACTATTGTTAACCAATAGCGGCAAATATGCATTGTTAATGGATCTTCCTTTAGGAATGACTTATTAAATAAAGAATCATTAAGGAGATTTTTGATGGAACAAACAATGCGTTGGTATGGACCTAGCGACCCAGTATCATTAGATGATATCAGACAATCCGGAGCAACCGGAATTGTTACAGCATTACACCATATACCTAACGGTGAAGTATGGACTATTGATGAAATTCAAAAACGAAAAAAAATAATCGAAGATAAGGGACTCGTTTGGTCTGTTGTCGAAAGTATTCCAGTTCATGAAGAGATAAAAACCCATTCAGGTAATGTTGAGCAACATATTGCTAATTATCAACAATCTATTCGTAATTTAGCCGCTTGTGGTATTGATACGGTTTGCTATAATTTTATGCCAGTATTAGACTGGACTCGCACCGATCTTGGTTATCAATTACCAGATGGTTCAAGAGCCCTGCGCTTTGATCAAATTGCCTTTGCAGCATTTGATATCCATATTTTGCAACGATCTGATGCCGAAAAAGATTATAGTCAAGAAGAAATCCTTTCAGCAAAAGCTTACTTCGAACAAATGACACCAGCCGATAAAGATAAACTGGTAGCAAACATTATCGCAGGTTTACCTGGTGCTGAAGAAGGTTATTCAATTGATCAGTTTCGAGCACATCTTGCAACTTATCATAGTATTGATAAAGCTAAATTACGCGAAAACTATGCTTATTTCTTAAAAGCTATTGTACCTGTTGCAGAAGAAGTGGGAGTTGTATTAACTGTTCATCCAGATGATCCTCCTAGACCGATTTTAGGTTTACCACGCATTGTTTCAACGATTGAAGATATGCAATGGATAAAAGAGACTGTTAATAGTATCCATAATGGCTTTTGCTTTTGTACTGGTTCTTATGGTGTTCGTAGCGATAATGATTTAGTTACTATGGCTAAAAAATTTGCCGATCGAATTTATTTTATTCATCTACGCGCAACAGTACGTGAAGATAATCCATTATCTTTCCACGAAGGTGATCACCTAGCTGGGGACGTTGATATGTATGGCGTAATAAAAGTACTTATTGCGGAAGAAGAACGTCGCAAAAAAGCTGGCATAAACCGTTTAATACCTGTTCGTCCAGATCATGGTCACCAGATGCTAGATGATCTTAAAAAGAAAACTAATCCAGGTTATTCTGCAATAGGGCGCTTAAGAGGCTTAGCTGAAATCCGTGGTGTTGAATACGCAATTAGACGTGCATTTTTCGAATAAAGAATAATTTATCTGTATTGAAAGCCCATCATTATGGGCTGTTTTATTTCCTAAATTTACATATAAAAATAGCGTGATATACACGCTATTTTCCTTATATAGTTAGGATGTTTTTACTATAAATAATTATTATTGATATCTACTTACTTAAAACACTGTTAAATCAAATTAAAGAATAAAATTTGCAGCCCAATTTCTTAGTCTATAGCTATTTTCTATTATTTAAAGTTGATTAATAAAATCTATATTACAATTGGTAAACCAAATATACCACTAATTTTAAACAATATATTATAGATATTTACCAAAAATGTGATATTTGTCACACCAATTTACATAATTGGTATAATAAATTTACATAACAAAAAGATCAACCTATTTAAATTAATAGTTAAATAGACTAAACA
>NZ_NASN01000029.1:0-27885 GCF_002142015.1 Gilliamella sp. A7 | reverse complement strand
GTTTATTACTTAGGTTTTATATAAATAATACGAGTGGTTTGATGGTTCTAGAACTTAATTGATAGATCTTGTTATATAGGGCTTAAATAATGCCATTTTTTTTAAGAAAAATATACCCTTTCCACAAAATTTTTAAGGTTTTTTATAAAAAAGGATTGTAATGCCGTAATAGTTAATTTTGAAATAATCCCACTATTTATCCTTAATTTACTTTAAAAACTAGCTTTATCAATTTCTGTAAACTAGTTTGGATAAAGACTATTTCTTAAAATAGTTGATCATCGGCATGTAATTGGAATAGTTTTGAGATTAAAACCTGCTTCTTTGTAAGCTTTATATCTTTCTCTTGCTAATGATTTTTGTTGGTCGTCAACAGGAACAAAATCGATAATATCACGATAAACACCGGCAAATTCTGGAAATTGTTGTTGTAGGTTTATTAATAAATGTCGTGCACCACTACTGCGCTTTTGTGGCCAGCAGATTTCAACCGGCGATCCACTTTTTAACCCTTCACCAGCTAGATTATGTGGAACAAAATCATCGGTATCAAGTTGCCATAAATATTCATCAATTCGCTCAGCTTGCGCTTGATCTTGGCAAGCAACCAGCACACGTTGTTTGCTGTGCCATGCTTCGACAATTTTTTCGCAGGCTAATTTTTCTTGAAATAAGACCCCAGCATCATTAGCTGGGGTTGGGTTTTCTAGTAAATAGAAAATCACTTTTTTCATGATGTTTATCTAATTATTTTTGATCAAGTAAGTATTGAATTAACATAGCAACAGGTCGGCCAGTTGCACCTTTGTTAGCACCTGATTTCCAAGCTGTACCAGCTATATCAAGATGTGCCCATTGATATTTTTCAGTAAAGCGTGATAAGAAACAAGCAGCAGTAATTGTCCCGCCATCTCGACCACCAGCGTTGACAATATCAGCGCATGTCGATTTGATTTGTTCTTGGAAATCACTATCAATTGGCAAAGACCATGCTTTATCACCGGCTTTATTTGATGAGATAACAAGTTGTTCCACCAACTGTGGATTGTTACCCATTACACCAGTGTAATGGTGACCAAGAGCCACAATACAAGCACCCGTTAATGTTGCAATATCAATGACAGTTTTTGGTTTGAAGCATTCAACATAGGTTAAGGTATCACATAAGACTAAACGGCCTTCAGCATCAGTGTTAATTACTTCAACAGTAATACCTGACATGGTCGTTAAAATATCACCTGGGCGATAAGCATTACCATCGGGCATATTTTCACAACCAGCCATTACACCGACGACATTGATTGGCAATTTGAGCTCGGCAACTGCTTGCATAACACCAAACACCGTTGCTGCACCACACATATCATACTTCATTTCGTCCATACCAGCAGAAGGTTTAATAGATATACCACCTGAATCGAAAGTTAATCCTTTACCAACTAATACATAAGGTTGGGCTTTTTTATCTTTAGCACCATGGTATTCAATCACCGTCATAATTGATTCATTAGCTGATCCTCGGCCAACAGCTAAATAAGCATTCATATTGAGTTTTGCTAATTCTTTTTCGCCAAAACAGGTGACTTTTAAATTGGTGTATTGTTGACCTAAACTTTTACCCTGTTCAGCTAAGTACTTAGCATTACAGACATTCGATGGCATGTTAGCTATATTTTTTGTACTAGCAATAGCTTTGGCAATAATTTGCCCTTGCAATAATTGGCCTTCAACTTGGTTGACTGTCTTTTTATCATCATAAAGCAATGTCAATTTTTGTAAGCTCGGTTGTTCTGATTTTTTTGTTTTGAACTCATCAAAACAGTAAGTTAATTCACTAACGATTTGTGGCAGTTGCTTAGCAATTTCACCACTTATTGCTGAATTTAAGGTCAAAATATCCCAACAAATGTGGTTAACTTTTTTGCTTGCAAGCTCTTTAATTGTAGCTTGAATCACTTTTTTGGCGGCATTTAAATCAAAATTTTTTGCTTTACCACATCCCACAACTAATATTTTTTGTTTGGTAGAATTTGCCGGTGAATATAAAAATGTAGTTTTACCTAACTCACCACTAATATCGCCTGATTTAATCAATTGGTTAATCAAACCATTATTTTTTTCATCTATCTCTTTGATTAAATTAGATTGTGTTTTGCTTAATTGAACAGTAATAACTAAACATTCTTCTTTTTGTTTGGTTATAGCAAGGCTATTTTTGATTGCGTATTGCATAGGATTCTCTTAAAAAATATTGAGTGTGAATAGTAACATTTTATCGGTTCATTAAACGATAGCAACAAAAAGATAACGAAACAACGCAAATCAGATTATAATAGTCAGATTTGATAAGACGAATAGATAGGTAAAAACGTGATAATTCGCCGATATTTAATTAAAGAGACAATGAAAACACAAGGGGCAATATTATTTATATTATTGCTGATTTTCTTTTCTCAAAAATTAATCAGAATTTTATCCAGCGCAATCGATGGCAGTATTCCGCGGGATTTGATTATGCCATTATTAGTATTAGGTGTATCAAATATGGCAGATCTAATTTTGCCACTAAGTCTTTTTTTAGGTGTGCTTGTTACCTTTGGTCGACTTTATTCTGATAGCGAGATGGTCGCAATGCATGCTTGTGGCGTAAAAAAGAGACTTAATTATCAAGTCGTTTTTTTCCTTTGTGTAATGACATGTACACTAACAACTCTAAATAGTCTTTGGTTTGGACCTTGGTCTAGCGTAAAGCAAGATCAATTAATTGAGAATGCAAAAATTAATCCAAGTTTAGCGGGTTTATTAGCAGGACAATTTCAACAAACACCTGATGGCAATTCAGTTATTTATATCGGCAATGTCGATAACAATAAATTAGATAACGTATTTATTGCCCAAATTAATCCTAAAAATAGTCAGCGCCCGTCTATCATTATTGCCAATAAAGGAAAAACAGAAGAAGACACCGATGGTAATCAAATCATCACCCTTGAAGATGCGAATCGTTATGAAGGCACGGCCCAGCTAAAAGATTTTCGTATATCGAATTTTCATAACTATTTGGGCATCATAAAACCTAAAGAATTAGATACAAGTGTTGAGGATGATAAAGCTGATGTGCAACAATTAGGGTTACTTGAGCTACAGCAAAATCCAACACCTAAAGCTAAAGCTGAATTTTATTGGCGATTAACGCTAATTATCTCGGTTCCTTTAATGGCTTTTCTAGTCATTCCACTAAGTGTTTCAAATCCAAGACAAGGTAGACTTGCACAAATTTTACCTGCATTACTACTTTATCTGGTCTATTTTTTACTCTCCAGCTCAGTTAAAGCAAATGCCGGTAAAGGTCGACTAGATCCTGCTTTGTGGTTTTATCTTATTAATATGGGGTATTTTATTCTGGCTTTAATCTTAAATTGTTGGGATAACATATTTATGCGTAAACTTCGTTTAAAATATAGTGCATTATAAGGGGAAAACGATGTTTTCGATTTTAGACCGTTATATTGGTAAAACTATCTTAAATACCATCGGTATTTGCTTATTTTTACTAATTAGTTTATCTGGAATTATTCGTTTTATTGATCAACTTAGAAGAATAAAAGTTGATTATGATGCGCTTTCCGTTGGTTTATATTCATTACTCATGGTACCAAAAGATTTAGAAATTTTCTTTCCAATGGCTGCACTGCTGGGAGGTTTAATCGGTTTAGGAATATTAGCCTCACGCAGTGAACTTATTGTTATGGAAACATCAGGATTTAGCCGATTTAAAATTGCTCTAGCTGTAATGAAAACAGCTTTACCATTAGTTATTTTAACCATGGCTATTGGTGAATGGGTTGCACCAATAAGTGAACAGACCGCCCGCAATATGCGTTCAGAAAAACTTTATGGTGATTCGTTATTAGCGCAGCAAGGTAGTCTATGGGCTAAAGATGGTAATGACTATGTCTATATTGGCCATGTTAACAATGACAGTTCGATATCAAATATTGATATTTATAGTGTAGATAAAAATAAACTTCTTTCAATTACCCATGCTAATAGTGGTGTATTTGAAAACGGAGTTTGGACTCTGTCAGAAATTGAAAAAAATGATTTAACCAATTCCAACCAAGTAACTGGCACCAATATATTGAATATGCAATGGAAAACCAATATTACTCCCGATAAATTAAGTATTGTCGCCTTTGATCCAGAATCTCTATCCGCATCTGGTTTATACAAATATTCGCAGTATTTGAAAGATTCTGGGCAAGATACTAAATATTATGACCTACTATTTTGGAAAAAACTGATTAAACCTGTGTCAGTTGCAGTGATGTTACTATTGGCTTTATCCTTCATTTTTGGTCCGCTACGTAGCGTTTCGATGGGGGTTAGAGTGATTATTGGAATTAGTTTTGGATTTATTTTCTACATTGCCGATAATCTTTTTGCCCAAGTCAGTATTGTAATGGGAATTTACCCTATTGTGGGCTCAATGCTAACCAGCTTAGTATTTTTATTAATTAGTTATATTTTATTTAAGCGTAAAAATTAGCTTATTTATGAAAATTATCATTGCTCATTAAAAATGTTATTGGCATATACGCTGATTGGATATATGCCAATATTATCTTTCATATCAATCAAACAAAACGATTACAGCAAATATAGGAAGGTTTACTCATATATTTGTTGATCATAAGTAGAAATTCATTCACATAATTTGTTTTTTTAGCATTCTTTAATTTGATAAAAAATCCATTAATTTAATTTAGTTAAACAACCTTAAATATTCACCGTAACCTTGCGTTTCAAGTTCTTCTTTTGGAATAAATTTTAACGCAGCAGAATTGATACAATAACGTAATCCACCTAATGCTACGGGGCCATCAGTGAAAACATGACCAAGATGGGAGTCTGCCTTTGATGAACGCACTTCTATCCGGTTCATGCCGTGACTGTTATCTTCTTTTTCTATAATTTGTTGCTGATTAATCGGTTTAGAAAAGCTTGGCCAACCACAGCCAGAATCAAATTTATCTAATGACGTAAATAACGGTTCCCCTGAGACGATATCAACATAGATACCTTCCCGATGGTTAGAATTGTACTGATTATCAAATGGGGGCTCAGTGCCATTTTGTTGAGTAACATGATATTGCATAGGTGTTAATGCTGCTATAGCCTTATCTTTCATTGATTTATTCATGATTTATCTGCCTCACGTTACGTTATAGATGCTATTAATATTAGCAATTTTGAATTTATGTTAATCGTTACTACTCAACATTGATTGTAGTACTTTATCTTTAAGCCAAAAATAATGATACAACGCACCTAATATATGAATAATAACCAATATTGCTAAAGCGTAAGCAGTGATTAGATGCATTGAATGAAATATTTGATGTATTGAATTTGGCATAGCTATGGCCGGAACAGATATTAGACCAAAGACATTTAAATCTCGGCCACTCATCAAATAACCAGATAGCGGTACAATAAGCAGTAAAATATAGATAAATCCTTGAGTAGATTTAGACAATATCCGTTGTAGTTTTTGTTCTTTAGGTAAAACATCAGGTACACCTTGGTCTCGAATTACTATTATTCGCCATATCATTAATAGCAAAACAACAACGCCCAAAGATTTATGCAATAAATAAACAATTGGCATACCACCTAAAATATTCGACATTGTCACTTTAGCTAAAAGCAATAAAGTAACAATCACGATTAACAAGGCTGATGACCAATGGATCCATTTTTGTTTATTGCTATACTGCGGATAACTTTGCATTGCTTACTCACTTTTTGCTGCTGGCTTATCTTGCCAATTATCAGCAATGAAATTGGCTCGTCCAGATAAGCGATAATAACGGTTATAATGTTCTGGTTGTTTTTTATAGTAATCTTGATGATAATCTTCTGCCGGATAAAATATTGCTGCTGGCTCTATAGCAACATTAATTGGATAATTAAATCGTTTACTTTCTTCTAATGCTTGCTTAGATGCGATTGCTTGCTGCTGCTGAAATTTATTATGATAAAAAATCACCGGTCGATAAGAATCGCCCCGATCAGCAAACTGCCCTTGTGAATCAGTCGGATCAATTTGTTGCCAAAAAATTTCCAGTAGTTTTTTATAGCTGATCAGAGTTGGGTCAAACGTTATCTGCACAGCTTCAGTATGACCAGTATTACCTTGGCAAACTTGCTGATAAGTTGGGCTTACCATGTGGCCACCCGTATACCCAGAAATCACACTAATCACACCTTCATATTTGTCGAAAGGTTTTACCATACACCAAAAACAACCACCGGCAAATGTTGCTTGTTCATATTGTTGCATAAAAACCTCCATCTAAATGATATTAATAGAAATGATCTTTATTTTAAAACACAACACTCACTTTTCCCTGATAGCTATGCGGTAATATTACTTGAAACCGGTCAAATAATCACCATATTATTCATCTAATGTAATTGTTTGGGAGGTGAAATTAATGGCTAGTGGCTGGGCATCTGATGATGCTGTTAACCAACAAATCGAAAGCACAATTATTGATGCGATTGAACTTGCCAGACGCCAACTAAAACACGATAAACCGAGTGCTGATTTTTGTGTTGAATGTGGTGATGCAATTGTTAAAGCAAGACAACTTGCTTTGCCTGGCGTACAATACTGTGTAAATTGTCAACAAGAAATGGATAAACAATTGGCCAAGTCGGCAATCTTATATAACCGTCGTGGCAGTAAAGATAGTCAACTTCGATAATTTATCTATTGATAGAGGGAGAGAATAGCCCCTCCCTTTATTATTTACTGTTATTAATTATTTTTTATTATCTTGTTTTGATTTCCGTACGTCATCATAGGGATAAACTAATAATTTACCATCAAACCATTCAGCACAAAAAATATCGTTGATATCTTTATATCCTTGTTTTTTAATTTCATGCTTCAGCCAAGTTTCACTTTTATGTAATTGTTCAAGATTATCCTGACTAATCGCCCCATTTTCGATCACCAATACCGCTATATCTTTATCGCCTTTTTTGATAATAGTTAATGAGCCATTTAATTCGTACCAAACTTGTTTTAATTCACTAAATGCGCAAATACCTTGAATATTAATTAACGTTTCGAAATCTCTAACAGGTAAATTCGCTTTAATAAAATTTTCAGAGAGCAGATGACCATTTTTAACTAATTGTATCGGTTCACCGTCAATAGCATCGCGCAATTTTGAGTTTTTAGATTTGATGAATCGAACTAAAATAAGCAGTCCCGCCCAAATCGCTACGGCTCCAGCTGACTCCCACGCTGAAACGTTAGCATTGAGTAACGTTCCCCCTACTAACGCACCAATAACCATACTCCCTACTTGATCTAATTGCGACATAGGCGCTATTTGGCTTTTCCCGGATAATTTGACATAAATAAGTAAAATAATAAGAGCAACTAAAAATTTTGGAGCCATTTCAAGTAAATACATTTCCAACCTCCGAGTGTAATCCAACCATAATGACCAACATTGATTAAATATGGTGTAATTGAATAAGTAACAGTTAAACAAGATGTATTACGGACTAGCTAAATTTTTATTTATTTGAAACAAAAGACAAATTGTTTTTTAATAGAGAGATATATGTGAGAGCAGTGTTATTCTACTCTAAAAAAGAATTTAAAAAAATGATACTTGCCATAGATGTTTACTATTTAGATGATAAAGCGAAAACCGTCGGTATTTTATTTGAACAGTTTGCTGACAGAATCAAGGAGATAAAATCCGTTATCACTGATTACCAATCGAAAGTTGCACCATATCAATCAGGCAATTCTATCAACTTGATTTACCATGTTATTAGCTCTATTTTATCAAGTCGATTTCATTGCGATTGAGACGATTATTGTGGATGGTTATGTCCGTTTAAATGAAGGTGAACTTGGTTCAGATGGTCATCTATATCAAACTCTTGATAAAAGATACCTATTATTGGTGTTGCTAAAAAGTTCTTTGCTGATAATAGCCAATATGTGATAGAAGTGACACGCAGCAAAAGTAATAAACCTTTATACATCACGACATTAGGAATAGAGTTAACTAAAACTGCAGATCATATTAAATCTATGGCAGGCAAACATCGCATGCCAGATTTACTTACCTATTTAGATCAACAAACCAAATTGTTTAAAATTGAATAGTATGCTGTTTTTTTGCTAATAGCAGTTATATCAATAAACTATGATTCCTTGTTATTATTAAATAGTGCCAACCAGTAAATAGGCCAATGTTTTTTATTGAAAAGATTATCAATTATATAAGCAATAGCAACTAATATTACTGCACCAGACAATACCGGAAATAAAAGAAAAGTAAAATCATAATCTATTTTATCTGCAGTTAGTAAAATAACTAATGGATTAGCACCTGCAGGCGGATGCACAGAACGAAAATATTGCATTGCGACAATTGCAACCCCCACAGCTAATGCAATAACAATAATATTAGTACCAAATAGTTTAAGAAAAACTAATCCAACAAAAGCGGCAATTAAATGCCCAAAAATAACATTTCTAGGTTGTGCTAATGGTGACTGGGATACCGCAAACAAAATTACGCAACTTGCCCCAAAAGGCGCCATTATAAAAGTGTAATGAGTAAACTGACTAAAACCAATAAGAAACAATATAGAAACAAAACCACCAACTAGGCTTTGCAATAATTCAATATTTCTGGGTTTTGGGGGCAACTTTTCCTTACTGAAAAAAAATGATTTCATTATTTTTTATCCTATTCGATGAGTGAAAGTATGAGTAAAAAACCAAAAGTGAACAATTTTGTTCACTTTTTATGTTAGTACAGATCTGTCCACATATCAAACACTTTAGATAAAAAATGTAAAAAACCTCTATATTAATAACAGATCCCGCTAAGCAACTCTTTTATCAAAAAGGGTTTGCTAATGTCGGTGTTGATGAGATACGAGACTAATTAGATTGCTCTAAAACATCGCTATATAAACATTTTGGTAATAAAGATAATCTAATTTTGAAATTTTAACGTAATTCTTGATTAGAAAAATTAAATCTGATAGTCAGTTTTGAGCGAAACGCAGACATTTTTTCCAATATATAGAATATAATTATCAAATAGCAAGATTCAGATTGTAATACATAATAGGTTTTATAAAATCCTATTATGAGAGAAAAAATTCGCATAGAGCTTGAAAAAATAGCAGAAGAAAATTATCGAATCTTTGCTACAAAGCTGATTCCCAATATTGATAATTTATTAGGTGTGAGATTACCTAGACTCCGTAAAATAGCAAAAAAAATAGTACAGCTCGACTATGAATACTACCTTGCGATGGATGATCCCTTATACTTCGAGGAAGTGATGTTACAAGGTATGATTATAGGTGAAATAAAATTACCATGGAATGAACGTTCTCGTTATGTGAAACAATTTACTTCTAAAATTAATAATTGGTCAATCTGTGATAGTTTTTGTTGTGGATTGAAGTTTGAAGCCTCAGAAAAAGAGATTGTATGGCAGTTTCTACAACCCTATTTTGCATCAGATGCCCCATATGATATTCGCTTTGCTGTCGTCATGTTGCTTTTTCATTTTGTGAATGATGAATATTTGCAGAAAGTATTTACTTTGTTCAACCAAATCAAAAACGATGATTACTATGTTAAGATGGCTGTTGCATGGGCTATTTCTATCTACTTCCGAGAGTTACCTAAGTTAACGATGGCATACTTACAGAAAAATCAACTAGATGATTGGACTTATAATAAAGCATTACAAAAAATAACTGAATCTTTGAAAGTGGATTTTAATACAAAAATCATCATTCGAACCATGAAAAGAAAGAAAAATAAATTATGATTATTAGTGCTAGCCGCCGAACAGATATTCCTGCTTTTTACTCTTCGTGGTTTTTTAACCGTCTAAAAGATGGTTTTGTACTGGTTCCTAATCCGAGGAATTCAAAGCAGTTAAGTCGCATTTTCCTATCACCCGATATAGTTGATTGTATTGTATTTTGGACTAAAAACCCATCTTCTATGTTACATAAACTGGTAAAGCTTTCTGAGTATCCTTTTTATTTTCAGTTTACATTAACAGCTTATGAAGCAGACATTGAAAAACATCTTCCTGCTTTGCAAAAACGAATAGCTATATTCAAGCAATTAGCTGAGCAAGTTGGACAAGATCGTGTTATTTGGCGATATGATCCTATATTAATTAATAAACATTATACCATTGATTATCACATCGATTTTTTTAATCAAATTGCTTCTTCTCTTCGCGGCTACACGGATAGTTGTATCATTAGTTTTATTGATGATTATCCGCACATACAACAATCACTAATCAAAGAAGATATCAATCGATTACAGGTGGTTGACATATTTAATCTTTGCAGTTCATTATCTGAAATTGCTAGTGATAATCAACTAACTTTACAAACATGTGCTGAGGAAATTGAGTTGTTGAATTGCAATATTTCTCATGGTGCTTGTATCGATAAAACACGTATTGAAAAAATAACCGGCCGCTTATTATTGGCTAAGAAAGATAAAAATCAGCGAAACAACTGCCAATGTTTAGAAAGTATTGATATTGGAACATATGATACCTGTTCTTTTGGATGTTTATATTGTTATGCAACCACTTCAAAGAGAAAAGTACAAGCAAATAAGCGTCTATATAATCAATGTTCACCGAAATTAGTGGGGGATCTACTTGAAACAGACATAATCAAAGATAAGCCAATGCGATCGTTATTTTCTTTACAAAATGAATTATTTTAATAGCAAGATTCGGATTTTTAATTTTTGAAACTTTAAATATTATGAGATGTATCATTAATTAAAATAAAGAAAGCATGAAAAAGTTATCTAAAAGTGTTTATTTAAGACTGGTTGATAGTAGTGTTAAAAGTCACATGTTAATAAAGAAATTCAAGTAACTTACATTGAAAAAACTTAAGAAGAAAGTTTGGAACTACTACGAATTGAGGTATTGACGCACATGTCTTTTTGTGAATAAAGTTTGTTATTCCGTGAGTAAGAACAAATTGGTCAATATTCAAATAAATAATAACTTGTTTATGTAGCAACCTTAGTTCGGTGAAATGGAGTATTCATGATGCAAAAACAAGAACAAATCGATTTTGCTCGAATAAGAAAAGCTATCGGATATTTGAATGAAAACTATAAATCTCAACCAACACTTGAACAAGCCGCAGAGCATGTACATTTAAGTCCTTATCATTTTCAACGCATGTTTTCTAGCTGGGCAGGTGTTAGTCCTAAACAATTTCTAAGATACATCAGTATAACTCACGCTAAAAAACTTCTAATAGAAGAAAAAGCCTCATTATTGGATACCACCTATGAGTTGGGATTGTCGAGTACAAGCCGGTTACATGATTTGTTTATTGATATTGAAGGTATGACTCCAGGAGAGTATAAAAATGGCGGTGAAAACTTAGCAATTAACTATAGTTTTGTTGAAAGCCCTTTTGGAAAAACCATCGTTGCATCAACAACAAAGGGGATTTGTTATATTGCTTTTGTTAATGATGAAGTGTCATCACTTAAATTATTAAAAGACCAATATCCTAATGCTCAATTCCAAAAACATAGAGATCAGATTCAACAAAATGCAATCCTTGTATTTACACAAGATTGGTCAAGACTAGATAAAATTAAGTTACATATCAAAGGTACCGATTTTCAACTGAAGGTATGGCAGGCTTTATTGACTATCCCTATGGGAAAACTCTCAACCTATAGCAACATAGCAGACAAAATAAATAATCCAAAGGCTAGCCGTGCGGTTGGCTCGGCTATTGGTGATAATCCGGTAGCATTCTTAATTCCCTGCCATAGAGTTATAAAATCAACAGGATTACTAGGACAATATCATTGGGGATGTGATCGCAAAGCCGCAATGATTGGTTGGGAAGGAGCTAAAACAGATGGTTCAACATCTTTAAGCTAAGTAAAAATCAAAGTGAGCTTCATACAAAAGTAACAAAAAGAATTAAGACAGAACCAATAAAGTTTGATTGCTATTAAAAATAAAATATCTACGAAAAGCTAAACTGCAATTCGGAAATGCACATGAAAACGGAAAATAAAATTTTTAGGCTGAATAAATTTTACAATAACCTAAAAATAAACAATAGAGTACAAATAAGGAATAGGACAAATGGAAAATGTTAAAAATAAAAAAATAATAGGAAGAGAAGATGAATAAATTACTAATTCATAAGATTTCTTATTCAAATTTATGTGCGCAGTTCTCCGAACAAATAATAATAGCAGTACTGCCGATTATAGCTGTGCTATCTATGAATGCTTCAGCAGCTGAAACAGCTTTTATACAAATGATAAATACTTTGCCTTTTCTATTACTCTCTATTCCTATGGGAGTAATTGCAGATAGAGTATCAAGAAAAAAACTAATGATCCTAATAGAAATAGTTCGAGCAACGGCTATATTTCTATTATTTTATTTGACGTTGTCTGGAAGTCTATCAATCAATAAAATTGCATTATTCGGTTTTTTTATAGCCATGGGAACAGTTATTTACAGTGTTGCAAGTCCGGCTTTAGTAGCATCTTTCATCATAAAAGAACAACTGATTAATGCCAATAGATCAATAGAAATTGCCAAAAGCGTGGCTTTTACTGCCGGGCCAGCTTTAGGTGGTATTCTTACTAGTTATTTATCTGGCGGGTTAGCATTCATCTTAGCTTTTTTACTCTCAATAGTAAGTGCTATTTTTCTGATATGTTTACCTAAGGAACCACTTTTAAAAAAATCTGGAAGAAATATACTTCAAGAACTCTGTGATGGTTTGATTTTTTTAGTTAAAAATAAATATCTTATGCCAATAACTATCACGGCTTTTGTATTTAATTTATCGCAATACTTGTTATTATCTATATTTGCTTATTACGTTATCAATAATCTATCCTTTACTTCTTTTGAAGTTGGAGCTTCATTAAGTCTAATCGGTTTAGGAATGTTAATAGGCTCATTTTTATATAAAATTATATCGAAAAAAATAAATTTTGGTTTTCAACTGACTTTAGGACCTTTATCTGCTTTTATGGCATCCATTTTGATGTTCTTAACCATTATATACCATTCCAAATCACTAGTTTTTATTGCTTTTTTCCTTTTCGGGTTTGGGCCTATTATATGGACTATATCAACAGTATCACTAAGACAACTAATTACACCTAGTAATATGATAGCTAAAATATCATCGGTGATCATGACAGTTACATTTGGAGCTCGGCCCTTGGGGGCTGCTTTAGGTGTATACATAAGTGCAAATTTTGGTGTTAATGCTTGTATTTCTGCGGTTTTAATCGGTTTTTTAATTCAGTTGATCATCATTCTTTTTTCAAAACCGGCCAAATTAAAAAATTTATCTGATGCAGAAGAATAAAAACTGTATTAATTAAATAATAATATTATAGAGGTGAGCAATGTCCAATATTTTGGCTGTGCTCACTAATCTGACCTTAAATTTAATTACATCCACAGGACTCTAGTTATCAATTGAAATATAGGACTACCTATTATATTAACTCTCCTACAAACTAGCTTAATGTACGTTCTCCGACCAAAGCTAACAACACTTTAGAATGGTATTATAACCAATTAATTTTAAAAAACTAATTTAACAAAAACGGTAATTAATGCCTAATTCTGGATTTGGCTAATGGCTGCTGAAATAACGCCAATAAAATTACATAACTTGCTACAAAAGGTGCATCATAAATGGTGTAATGTGTAAATTGGCTAAAAATAATAAGGAATATTATAGAATCAAAATCAATAATTAAATTTTGCAATAATTCAATATTTTTAGATTTTGGTGGCAACTTTTACTTGCTGAAAAAAAATGATTTCATTATTCTTTTATCCTATTAAATGAGTAAAATATATGTACAACACCAAAAATGAACAACTTTGTACGCTTTTATATTAGTACAGATCTGTTCATATATCAAACTCTTTGGATCAAAAATGAAAAAAACACCTAAATTAATAGCGGATACCGCCGAACAACTCTTTTATCAAAAAGGGTTTGCTAATGTCGGAGTTGATGAGATACGAGACCAATCAGGTTGCTCTAAAACAACGCTATATAAACATTTTGGTAATAAAGATAACTTAATTTTTGAGGTTTTGAAGATAAGGAATTTGCGCTTTCAACAAGATCTTAGCACGGCGATTAAAGATCTCGACCAAAATGATGCAATCATTCAGATATTCAAATGGCACCTAACTTGGTTTAAGCAAGATAATTTTAATGGCTGTTTATTTATAAGAGCAAACGAAGAGCTTCATCATGATCAGGCTATCAAGCAACTAGCAATTGAACATAAAGAATTTATTCGTCAACTCATTAGTCAACAACTCCCTCAAACGCCACAACATATAACTTTAACTAACCAATTAATGGTAGTATTAGAAGGATTACTTAATATTAGTGTTGTCTACAAAGATGATAAAACACTTTATGATACGATGATTAATGATAGTTTTGCTTTAATTACCAATCTTCTTTGTAACTAATAGGTAAACATACTCAATTTTATAGCTATTCAAGTAATGATGAATGTGAATAATAAATTAGAATCTACTGAAAATATTATCAATAATTGAGCTAAATAATATCGAATAATTATTGATTAAAGAAAACGAATCTTATTCAAAGGATGAAAACAGTTATTTTGCATATTTTTATTAGCCAACAAATATGCAAAATTTTATAATTTAATTTATATCTATTACTTTCAAAGCAGTATTGAGAAAATCCTAAAACATTTATTCATTATAGAGTTTATAGCTTTTTATCCCTTTATCGATCCCTTCTTGATAATTGCTAATATCATACTGTTTAGCATTAATAATCGATGAACATCTATTATGCGGAAACAATAGATAACTATCATTTAAACTTAAATCTTCTCTACCTTTTTTTCATTATCTTTTATTTTAGCGTAAATATTATCCATTGCTTTTTTGGGTTCTTCTTTATAATCAATATTTGTTGACATAGCCGAAAGCGCTGATAAAGAATCTCTTTTTGCTGGCATTTGCTCTAAAAAATCCCTATAACATTGTGCATAAATTTCACAATATGGATAATGATTAGCTTCACAATATCTCGTCGCGCCAGTAGTTACAAAATATCGAATGCTCTTATTTATATCACCATAAATACAACCAGATAATAATATTACTGTTGCTAAAAGAGAAAAACTGTAACCTAATATTCTCATAAATAAATCCTAATTATCCAATATCATCTTAATATGTCCTTATTTAACTGTTTTTATAGCATACTCTAAATTAATTGTATAATTTCTAATAGAATTTTGATGATCACGTAACAGAGAGGGGGTAGAAAAAATACAATCTTTGAATAGTAACGGAATCTTTTAATAACTTAACTTTAGACTTTTAAATACAAATATCTATTGTTCTTTGATCCAATATTACCCACTATATAAAAATGATTTAGAGCATATTTTTAATTATTGTAGAGTAAAGCTCCTTTAAAAAGTTATAAAAAATTTTGAGGAGCATACTTTTATCGAATTACTTAAGGAAATCGAGATTTTATAAATGTCAGGATATCCTTTGCTTGAGTTGCAGTGTTTAATATTTCATAAAAATCGGACATCTCAAGCAAAGCAACAAGCTCTGACATTGCGTTAATATGGCTGGTCTTATTAACTGCTGCTAAAGTAAAAATATATTGCGTGGGAATTTTATCATTCTTAAAAATAATTGGTTTTTTCAATACCGTTATACTTAACGACAGAGAGTTAACACCATCTTCTGGTTTAGCATGAGCAAGAGAGACATTTTTGGTTATCAAAAAACTTGTTCTATTTGAATTAACATTCTCAATAATTTTCTCTATATAACTTCGGTTGATATAATTCTTTTGTAATAATGGCAATGCGGCTGTAAATAAGGCACTTTGCCAATCATTAGCAGAGACATTTATTTGAATCAAATCTTCTTGAATCAAGTGGCGAATGCCCAAACTTTGATTTTCTATCATTGTATTTTTATCTGTTTTATAAAAATATTGATAAAGCTCTTTTTTGATACCATTTTCATTGGAAATTGTACCGTATTTTTTAAAAATATCGATCAAGTCAGTTATCTTCGGATAGGTCATATAAGAGTTAATTTGCGAATAAACGCGTTCCAGCAATAAATACTCTTCTTCATCCGACATGATTGGCGATACGATAAAAAACGGTTTATTTTGGTTATAAAAAACCAAATTATTTACTGTACTAAAGATTATATCGAAAAAATTAGTCAACTCTAAGGCTTCTGCAGTTTCCATTGGCCCTAAAAATAGAAAATCAGGGAAAAGAAACTTCAATCTATTATAGACAATTGAAGAACTTCCAATACCATTTTGACAAATAATTACGGCGACGATTTGCTGATTGGTTGATATTTTATTTTCGTCTAGAATTGCTGCAAAATAAATGGTTAAAAAGGATATTTCATCATCTGGAATATCATTATTAATGATCGGATAGATAACTTTTAAGGTTTCTTTTACAATCAAGAATAGTTTATTAAACTCTTCTTTTACTTTATTTAAAATTGGATTAATGATTGGCAAACGAAAAAGTATTCGGTAATAAGCAGGTCTAAAATGGCTATAGAGTTTTTTCGAAATATCATCATTGTTATCAAACTTTATGCCTAAAAGCTGCTCAAATCTTGATAGAATAATTTGTACAATATTTAAAATCAGCTCCTGATCAACGGTCTTTATATCACGATTGCCAACCGAATTGCCCAGTAGCAGAGAGGTTAAGTATTGTACTTCATAAGTGTTATCATCTATTTTATATAATTTCAGCAACTCTGATGATATATGATACTCTTTCAACTTTATTATGATTTTATTTGGAATTGAGATAACAGGAATATATTCCAATTTTTTAGTCATTCTTGGCAATAAGAATATCACTGTATAGATAAATTCTTTTTTCCTCTTTTCACCTAAGAAAATTTCATTTTTTAGCATTATTTCATTGATATCGTTTTTGATATCAAGGTAGTCAACCTTCTCTTGGTTTAAGAAAAGATCATATAGGAATGTATCATCTAAATTATTGGATAAATCTTTGAGTAAATTTCTGAGAAAAAAATTACGGATCGATAATTCATCTCCAGCTAACGAATAACCTTTTTCTCTAGTATAAATGATTAAAATGCCTTCAGAACTTAATAAAAGTTCTAGCTGTTTGATATCATTGTTTAACGTTGTTTTACTAATATTTAATGCTGATAAAAAATGTAATGAAGAAAGATGAGTATTTACATGATAGAGCAACATTAAAAAAATATATTTTTGTCTTTCCTCTGTTGAAAAAATATAATTTTTGCCAATTTTTCCGTTAATTAAATTCTTAATTAGAAACGCTTTACTTTTATCAGGCAAAGAGTAATACAAGGTATTTTGAGTGACCACACTTTGTTCATTTGAAGAGAGGTATGCATTAATTTTTAAAATTGAATAATGTAATTGTCGTTTAGTTATATTCAATAAATTCAATAAATACTCCTGATCACAAGATTTTTCAATCAAAGTTAGGATAATTTTCTTTGAATTTAGGTCAATCATACCTTCTTCCTTACTAAAAATATCAATGAATTACATAAGTTATTAGTAATATCACGAATGTTTTTCCTTATATTTCTTCAATGCATTTGCAAGGCTAATTGCATTTTTACTTATTTCCTCAACCGATCCTTTAGTTAATAAAGAACCAATACCAATACATTCAATATCCGTATTTAGCCAATCATCAACATTTTCTAACGTAACGCCACCCGAAGACATAATAGGCACATAAGGCATCGGTGTTTTAATGATATTAACTAAAGATTTACCATAATAATTTGAAATAGGAAAAGCTTTGATCATAGCCGCGCCATTCTCTAAAGCAGTGACAATTTCTGTCATGGTGGTACAACCGGGCATATAGGGGATTTGATAACGATTGCATATTTTGCATACTGCTTCACTATAATTAGGTGCAATGATAAATTTGGCACCAGCAAGAATTGCTAATCGGGCGGTTTCACTATCCAAAACTGTCCCTGCGCCGACTAAAATTTTGTCACCGTATTCTTGGTCAAGTTGCTGGATTATTTGCCCAGCATTATTGTTTGTGTAACTAATTTCTACACAATCAATACCACTGGCTAAAATACCCTCAATGATTTCTTTTGCTCTTTTGAATGTTTCAACTCTAGCTATCACTAAAAATTTACTTTGTTCTAACCGAGTAAGTATATTGGTTTTAAACATGATAATTCCCCACTCTATTTATAAGTGATAATAGTTCTTTATCGTATTGATTATGTCTTGGTTATCATTTGGGTTTGTGACAGGTAAGACAGGTAATCGAGGTACGCCAACATCAATACCAGATAAAGATAAACTTTGTTTAAGAACAGAAGGAATGGAGGCATATTTTAAAATTCGGCGAAATTCTTCAAGAGATTGTTGCCATTGTTCAGCTTTATCTAAATTACCGGCAATGAATTGCTTATATATTTCAACGTTGTTGGTGGTTAGTAAATTAGATGTAGCTGAAATAGCACCACTAGCGCCTAATTTCAATGCTTTAAGAATGAGAGAGTCAGAACCAGATAGAACCGAAAACTCATCTCGGGATGTATTATCTATATAGCCAGCAATATTATTAATATCACCACTACTATCTTTTATACCAATGATATTACTGATTTTGGACAGTTTAGAGACTAATTCAAAGGATAAATTGATTCCGGTATTTTTAGGTATATTATAAAGCACTATTGGAATAGCAAGGTTTTCGGCAATCATTTTATAATGATTATATAATTCATCTTCTTCTAATGAAACAAAGTACGGCGTAATTACTGATAACGCATCCACCCCGACAGCTATCATTTGTTTACCCAGTTTAATGACTTCACCAGTAGAATTACTACCAGCGCCAGCATAAACAGGCACTCTTTTAGCCACTATTTCTACAACTTTTTTAGCAAATTTAATTTTCATATCATTTTCTATAACATGAAATTCGCCATTGGTTCCTAATACGAAAATACCTTGAACACCATTTGCAATTAATTTTTCAATTAAAATTTCTGTTGCTTTAATATCAATATTTCCAGAGGATTCGAATGGTGTAACCATTGCAGTTATAATTCCATTTAACATACTTTTCCTCCTCTTATAGAAGCACCTAAACTGCCGCCTGGATGCCATTGATAGTACATACTTTCGGTTAAACCTACAGATTCTTGAAGTTTTATTGATAAACACTGCAAAATAATGACTTCAGCAAGTATTGATATTCGCGGAGGTTTATTTAAGTTGTCCCCTTCTTGTTTTACTCCAGCAAATAAAAATATGTCACAATGCTGCGCTAACCAAGAATTGTTATTCCCAGCCACACCGATAATTTTTGTACCTAGTTTTTGCAAAGTACAAATTGCTTTTTTTAACTCTTCAGTTTCACCACTATTGGAAATCGCAATCACGATATCACCAGATAAAACTTGTCCTGCCGAACCATGAATAGTTTCAGTTCCATCTAAAAAATAAGAAGGTATTCCTATTGATGAGAATAACGAAGCAATATAATGAGCAACATAAGAAGGTTTACCGATTCCTGTGACATGTACCCGACTGCCTTCATTTTTTTTGCTGATAATTAAATCCTTTGCTATATTTAAATTTTCTTCACCAATATATTTAATATATTCTGACAATTCCGATTTGATACAATCAATATATTTTTCTAACATACAATTCCTCTACTTACTCAATGGTTTGCAAAAGATGATTATTTTTCAAATCATCTTTAATCAAACCCTCATACTTACATGGTGAAATGAAGTATTTTTTCCAATAAAATACCAACAACGTTGTAGTCAATATTTGGGAAGGTTGAGCCTTCTATTCCCATATTGCCAAATATCGGATATAAAACGGTAGGTAAAAAGGCTAACAAGAGTCCAACCACAAAAGAACCTAACATAGCGCCACGCCAGCCACCTGTTGAATTACCAAATACACCTGCGGTACCGCCAGAGAAGAAACAGATATGAGCAGCAGGAATAATGACAACAGGAAAATCCAATGCAACCATTATGGTCACACCAACTAAACCAGCAGCATAAGAACAAAGGAAACCGATAATTACAGCAGTTGGCGCAAAAGGAAATACAGTTGGGACATCCAACGCAGGACGTGAATTTGGAATGAATTTTTCAGAAATAGAGACGAATGCTGAGGTGATTTCTGCTAAGAACATTCTTACACCAGTCATTAAAATTGACATTCCTGCAGTAAAAGTAAATGCTTGAATGAAAGGAAATACTAACCAATGTACTTTACCAGCTAATCCTTGAGTAAAGGTCTCACCAGCTTTAAATGCCGAAATATAGAACAAGACGAGCATAACAACTGCAACGCCCATTAAAAAATCGCGGAAGAAAGATAACCATTTAGGAAAATGAATATCTTCTGTTGTTTTGTCGCTATATTTGCTAAATACTTTGCCTAATAAACCAGAAAGTGCATATCCGAGCATATTAAAATGACCGATCGCTTGCACATCACTGCCAGTAATTTTTCGCATGAATGGTTGACATAATTGTGGCAATGCACTTGACGCGAAACCTAAAATCGTTCCACCGATTAAAATTGCTGCAGTATTAGATAAACCATAAGATTTTAGGATTAGAGATAATACACAAGCAAAGAATAGACTATGGCCAGTGGTAAAGAAGATATTTTTAAATGGTGTGATTCTGGCAAAAACTAAATTCATTGCAAAACCTAATATTAGCGTAACAGAAGTCACTAAAGCATATTCTGTTTGCGCCATACCAGCAGCTGCTTCTGGTGATGCAACTATGCCAACAATATGGAAACCTTCTTGAAATAATTTATTAAAATTTTGTAGAGCACCTGTCATAAGAGCCCCACCAGCACTAAAAATTAAAAAACCAATGGTTGTTTTAAATGTGCCAGTAAAAACTTCTACCAACTGTTTCTTTTGGGCTAATAAGCCAACAAAAGCAACTACGCCGAGTAAAACAGCTGGAGTGCTAAGAAAACTAATTATAAAATCCATTTTAGACCTCATCTCAATTAAATTAATTCATCTTCTTTAAGAGCAAGCTCTAATTTTTCTTTTATTTCATTTTTATCCATAATATTTTTGATTCCGATAATACGTTGTGGAAGATTCTTCTTTTCTAAATCTTCGGCAACGTCAGGTAACGTAATGATATATTTACCATTAAATCCAGGAACACCATCTAATGAAGAGTGTTCAAGGGCAATTGGAAAAGTATTTTCTTTGATGACTTCATTCAATTTAATTTTTAACATTAAACTTGACCCAACTCCTGCACGGCAGGCAACTAATGCTTTAATCATTTTCTATACTCCTTTCAAAGTTTTCTAAAAAATCTATAAAATCGTGCGGTTTTTTCACATCTTGTATAAAAGCTAAAAATTTCTCATCACTAAACAAAGATGCTAATTCTGATAATGCGGATAAATGATCATCTCCTGTCGGTGAACTTAAACTGAACAAAAACTTCACTGGATCATTGGCTGAATTTCCTGAAAAAATAGCGTTTTTCAGTCTAGTAAACCCTATGGCAAGTTTCTTGGCACCAGAATCCGATGGTGCATGAGGAATGGCAATATTTTTGGTAATGACGATATAAGGACCAATTTCTCTTAATATAGAGATAACTTTATCGACGTAATCTGTCGTAACAGCTTCATCAATAACTAATGGTGACATTGCTAATTCTATTGCTTCCTCAAAGCTACTAGCTTCAATATCAAGTTGAATATAAGAAGCTTTGATAAGTTTAGTTAACAAAGGTTTTCTCCTTTTACAAAATCCATTTCAACTTGATTATACGAAGGCCTTGATATTAGACAATGATTATTGGGATTACTTTTTGTTGAAAAAAAACAAATAAAAAACAAAATGTGACTCTTAAAAATAAAAAATAGATAATCGGAGATGCTGACTAAGAATTTTATTGCTACAAACAAAAGGTCAAGTTAGTCAAATTTGTCTGGATTGTGCTTGATATTGATTGATCATCTATAACTTAGAGAAGATTAATTGCAGAATAATGACAGAATAACTGACGTTCATAGACAATATTAAAATAATAGAATCGCCTTGTTAGAGAACTTTTTATGTTCAAATATAAGCAAAAATTGAGAATTACTAGTCCAATATGATTATAGAATCGAAGCTATTCACACCAATATTATAGAGTTAACAATATGTTGATAATCTTTTAGAGGAAAATATTAGATAAAATAACTGAAGTATTTCTTTATTATTGAATTTTTTGATATTTGAAATTGGAGCGGGAAACGAGGTTCGAACTCGCGACCTCAACCTTGGCAAGGTTGCGCTCTACCAACTGAGCTATTCCCGCATGAGAAGTGTTTTAAATGGTGCCCGGGGCGAGACTTGAACTCGCACGGCCAAAAAGGCCGAGGGATTTTAAATCCCTTGTGTCTACCGATTTCACCACCCGGGCTCAAAACTGAGTTCCGAAAGGTAACTGCGTTTTGGATGCTGTGCATTTTACCGATCTTAATTTTTACGTCAATAGAAAATTTAAAATAATTGTCTAATTGCTCAATGTTTGTCACATTTAAGGGAATTTTTAATCAATTCCCTTAAAATTCAGTTTTTCTAGGATTAAAAATCAAAAATTTGATTAATAATCTGACTTAAATTAAACGCTAAATGAAGAACCACAACCACAAGTAGTCGTTGCATTCGGGTTATCGACGACAAATCGTGAACCTTGTAAACCTTCAACATAATCTATGGTACCACCAACTAAATATTGCAGACTCATCGGATCGATAACCAATAACACGCCATTTTTTTCGATAGCGAGATCATCTTCATTTACTTTTTCATCAAATGTGAAACCATATTGAAAGCCACTACAACCACCACCAGTTATATAGACTCTCAATTTTAGATTCGGATTTTCTTCTTCTGTTACTAGAGATTTAACTTTATTTGCTGCCGCATCAGTAAAGTTAATTGGTAACGCATCGCTCATTTTATTCTCCTACTTTTATTACTGTTATATTATATACTCTTGAAAAAAGAAAATACAAAGCGAAAACGTCGATTAGATAAATTTGCGTTAGCTAGCTTGAATTTAGCTTAATTTTGTGAATAAATACCACAACCTTACCTATAGAGATAATCTTGATGATGCATAACACCTTTAAATCTGAAAAACTTTACCGTGAAGCATTAACTTTTATGCCTGGTGGTGTTAACTCACCTGTACGAGCCTTCAATGGCGTTGGTGGTACGCCATTATTTATCGAAAGGGCTGATGGTGCTTATATTTATGATGTTGATCAAAAAGCTTATGTTGATTATGTTTTATCGTGGGGGCCGATGATTTTAGGCCATAATGATCCTGATGTTGCCAATGCTGTTATTAATGCGGTGCGTAATGGATTAAGCTATGGTGCGCCAACTGAGATTGAAACTAAAATGGCTAATCTAGTGACTGAACTAATGCCATCTATTGAAATGCTGCGCATGGTAAATTCAGGAACTGAAGCAACTATGAGTGCAATTCGACTTGCTCGGGGTTACACCGGCCGTAACAAAATTATTAAATTTGAGGGGTGTTATCATGGTCATGCGGATTATTTATTGGTTAAGGCAGGATCTGGAGCACTAACTTTTGGTCACCCTACTTCACCTGGTGTTCCGGAAGATTTTGTTAAAAATACTTTAGTTTGCGATTACAACGATTTAGCATCCGTTAAAAAACAATTTGAACTGTATCCCAACGAGGTAGCTGCAATAATTATTGAACCAGTTGCTGGTAATATGAATTGTGTACCAGCTGAAAAGTCGTTTTTACAAGGACTAAGAAGCTTATGCGACAATTATGGTGCATTACTGATTATAGATGAAGTAATGACAGGCTTTAGAGTTGCTTTAGGTGGCGCTCAAGAATACTATGACATTGTCCCTGATTTAACTTGTTTAGGTAAGATCATTGGTGGTGGAATGCCAGTAGGCGCTTTTGGTGGCCGTTCGGAAATCATGCAAAAATTAGCACCAACCGGCCCAATTTATCAGGCTGGTACACTTTCTGGTAATCCAGTTGCAATGGCGGCTGGTTATACTACTTTAAAAAAATTGATGGATGTCGGTGTTTATCAGGAATTAGAAGAGAAAACATCTTACTTAATTAATGGTCTATTATCTGCTGCAAAACGTTTTAACGTGCCTTTTGTTGTCAATCATGCTGGTGCTATGTTTGGTTTCTTCTTTACGAATGCTTTAGAAGTGAGCAGTTATAAAGATGTTATGAATTGTGATGTTGAATTATTCAAAAAATTCTATCATCATATGCTCGCCGAAGGTGTTTATTTTGCACCATCAGCTTTCGAAGCAGGTTTCATGTCACTTAGGCACACAGATAAAGAAATCAATCATACTATTGATGTAGCTAGTCGTTTTTTTAAGAATTTAAGTTAAATTGATAAAATAAAGTAATTTATACCCATAGCGATTAAAATTTTAAACTAAAACATAGGTAATAAATTTATGGTTAATCCAATAAAAGAAGGTGAAAAAGCACCTCAATTTTCTCTACCTGACCAAGATGGTGAACTAATTAGTTCCAATGATTTTGAAGGTCAGCGAATTTTGCTCTATTTTTACCCAAAAGCTATGACACCTGGTTGTACAGTACAAGCGTGTAATTTGCGTGATAGTGCTGACGATTTTAAAAAATATAATGTAGTTGTTATTGGTATTAGTACAGATAAACCAGAAAAATTATCACGTTTTGTTGATAAAGAATTATTAAATTTCACCCTGCTTTCCGATGAAGATCATAAAACTTGTGAAGCATTTGGTACATGGGGTGAAAAAGAATTTATGGGAAAAACTTATGACGGAATTCATCGCATAAGTTTCTTGATTGGTAAAGATGGTAAGATCGAAAAAGTTTTCGATGACTTCAAAACCGCTAATCATCATACAGTGGTTTTAGATTATCTTAAAAACCATTGTTAATTTTTTTAACTAAAGCCGATTATTTAATTAATCGGCTTTTTTTATATTATTTATCTCTGCAAAATTTGATCGACCATCAATAATCAACTCATAACGACAAACTGCCATTGTTATTATCAATATTCATTCTAAAAAATATCCGTTAGTTAATCTAAATTCTCTTTTCTTTTAAAAACAATAAACAAAATAAACTAATTATTGCACTGATAATTGTTAATGTCATTAAAGTACCATTAAAGGCTCTATGATAACTGCCAATAATATCACTAAGCATAATTAACTGCATATCTGTCGGAATATTAGATAGTGGTAAGGCTAGATTCCCACTAGCAACAGAAGTTATCCAGTCATTGATTTCATCGACTGATGAACTGTATTTTATTAATAGATTTGGTAAGATATCATTAAGATTAACAGTTAATAATGAACCATATAGTGCTACAGCGATAGCTTCACTACCTAATCGGAAGGTGTTTAATAAGCCAGCAGCCATACCGGTCTGATCAGGATCAACACAGCTTAATGCTAGACCATCAACAAGTCCTGCTGTTAGCCCCATACCTATTCCAATCATAAATAGGGCCAAGCAGATCAGATATAATAACCCATCAACACCACCAACAAAAAATAATAAAATTGCACCCAAAATCATTAAAGCTAAACTAACAATAATAATAGATATTGCAGACATACCAAATGAAACTATTTTTCCAGCAAGCAAAGGACAAAATAACACCGGGGCCGTCAATGTGATCATAATTATACCAGCATAAGCGGGACTAAATTGCATCACCCCAGTTAAATAGCTTGGGTAATAGGTAAGCAAAGTAACAAAGCTAAAACTTGCAACAACAGGCACAATAATCAACCCCATGTATTTTTTATTTTTTAATAGATTGAGATTCAAGACTGGATTGGTAATAGATTTTTCATAAATTACAAAGGTAACGACCAAAAGAATCGTCATAGCTATTAATAGTAAGGTTTTCAAATTTACCACACCTTGTTCTGTGCTGTTGCTAATAAGAAGCATCAACAAAAACAAAGCCACAATAAAAATTATTGAACCAATTTTATCAAATGAAGATTTATATTTATTTAAACTATCTTTAGTAATAGCTGGCGTCATAGATATAACTATTGTCAAGACAATAGTATGTAATATAAAAATAGCACGCCAGTTAAATATATCTAATAAAAATCCAGAAATTGTTGGTCCAAATGTAATCCCTAAACCTGCAGTGGTGCCAAAAAATGCAAAAGCTTTAGTTCTCTTCTCACCACTAAATGTTTTGATGAGTATAGCACTTCCACATGAAAATATAGCTGCACCACCAACACCTGCGATGCCTCTAGCTATATCCAGCATTAAAGAGTTAATAGAAATAGAGGATAATAAAGAAGCAATTGTATAAACCGTGGCGCCAATTATAAAAACTCTTTTATGACCAAAATTATCGGCTAATGCTCCCCACAATAAAGTAAAACAAGCGAAAGTTAAATTAAAACTATTAACAATCCATTGTAGTGAGGTTGAGTTAGCAGAAAGATCTGAACCAATAAAAGGCAAAGCAATTGCCGTTCCTGAAATGGAGGTTGGTACTACAAATACAGCTAGTAATATGGAGGTTAAAACAATAGTTGTCTTAGAGCTTTCAATCCTTGAGTTCATATATAAATTCTCTAAAAATATTTTATAACTGGTTAAAAATTAAATCTGAACGGGTAATCTATTAGAGATCATCAAAAACGATTTTTTATATAAAAAATCCCTTTATTAATCAAATATTGGAATTAGTAAAAAAAATATGTGCTAGGAAGCAAACTTGCCAAAATAACATAGCAATAAATAATTAAGACTTTAGATATTGTTTTCGTTAAGGGGACTATTCCTTTGATTATTACACTTTGCAATTTGAAGCTATTACCTAGTTTTATTCAACATTGTATTTATTCTTTATTCCTTTACTATTTCAAGCAATATACTTAAAATCTAAATATTGTTTTAATAACCTTATATTATTATCGGCAGATAACGTTCCATTAATATGATAGGTTCGATAATTATCGAACATGAATATTATTAATCGGCTTTTTGCTCATGTCAATTTTTTTTGATATTAATGATTATTTTTTGACGAAAGTATAATTTTAATTAAATAAGAAAATGAAGTTATAAGAATAAAATGAATTTAATTCAAATATTTAAAGCATTAAGCGATCCTAATCGCTTATTGATCATCAAAAGCCTAATAGAAGATGAGCCGGGAGCTGAACGGCATTGCACATCATTTGGATTACAATTAACAAGAGCAACTCGCTCACATCATTTCAAAATCTTAAGAGAAGCAGGACTGATATCTCAAGTAGATAAGGGGAATTGTTCTCTAGCGACTTTAAGACGTGAAGAAATTGAAAATGAGTTTCCTGGATTATTGGAATTAATTTCGACTAACTGGCAACCTATGTAAAAGAATTAAAGTTTTCTTATAGTAATATTTAGCAATAACATTTTAAAAATTATTTTTTACAAAAAACTAATTTCACAAAACCTTTTATTTTTAAAAACTTTATACATCTGTAAAATATTCACAAACTGACAATATAACTTTTTGAATTATCTAGAAAGTATTGAATAGTATTAGTATTAGTATTAAATAATTTTGATATATAAGAGG